>JAJXDX010000422.1 GCA_021640185.1 Oscillospiraceae bacterium
GGTCCAGATCCTTGGGATTCAGCTCGTCCGGGTCGTTTTCGATCCAGCGGATGTACTGGAACGGCAGCGGGCGCATCCGGATGTCGACGTTATACTCGTTTTTCAGCCGGTAGGTCAGCACCTCGAACTGCAGCACGCCGACGACACCGACGATGACCTCCTCCATGCCGCCGCCCAGCTCCTGAAAGATCTGGATCGCGCCCTCCTGCGCGATCTGCGTGATGCCCTTGACGAACTGCTTGCGCTTCATCGTGTCCACCTGCTCGACGAGCATGAAATGCTCCGGCGCGAAGGTGGGGATGCCCTCGAAACAGAACCGTTCGCCGCCCGAGCAGATCGTGTCGCCGATCGAGAACACGCCGGGATCGAACACGCCGATGATGTCGCCGGCGTAAGCCTCGTCCACGATCTCGCGCGACTCGGCCATCAGCTGCTGCGGCTGGCTGAGGCGCATGGCGCGCCCGCCCTGCATATGATAGACCTCCATGCCTTTTTCGAACTTGCCGGAGCAGATCCGCATGAAGGCCACGCGGTCGCGGTGCGCCTTGTTCATGTTGGCTTGGATCTTGAACACGAAGGCGGAGAAGTTTTTGCCGAAGGGGTCGACCTCGCCGCAGTCCGCATGGCGGGCGAGCGGCGAGGTGGTCATGTCGAGGAACTCCTTGAGGAACGGCTCGACGCCGAAATTCGTCAGGGCGGAGCCGAAAAACACCGGGGTCAGCCGCCCGCCGCGCACCTCGTCCATATCCATGGCGAAGCCTGCACCGTCGAGCAGCTCCACATCGTCGCACAGGGTTTGATAAAGGTTCGGCCCGGTCAGCTCGCGCAGCGCATCGTCCTCGAGCGAGAGGGCGGTGGAGCCGACCTCGAACTGGGCGTTGCTCTGGTCGTCGTTGGGGGTGAAGGCCAAGATCTTGCCGCGCGCACGGTCATACACCCTTGAACTCTTTGCCGGAGCCGACCGGCCAGTTCATCGGATAGGTGCGGATGCCCAGCACGCTTTCGATCTCCTCCATCAGGTCGAAGGGGTCGCGCGCTTCGCGATCCATCTTGTTGATGAAGGTGAAGATCGGGATGTGGCGCAGCAGGCACACCTTGAACAGCTTGATCGTCTGCTTCTCGACGCCCTTGGAGGCGTCGATCACCATCACGGCGGAATCCGCCGCCATCAGCGTGCGGTAGGTGTCCTCGGAAAAGTCCTGATGGCCGGGGGTGTCGAGGATGTTGATGCAGTAGCCGTCATACGAGAACTGCATGACCGATGACGTGACCGAGATACCGCGCTGTTTTTCGATCTCCATCCAGTCGGACACCGCGTGGCGCATATTTTTTTTGCCCTTGACCATACCGGCCTGCGCGATCGCACCTCCGTAGAGCAGGAATTTATCGGTCAGGGTCGTTTTGCCTGCGTCGGGGTGGGAGATGATCGCGAAGGTGCGCCGCCGCAGGATCTCTTCGCGCGTGGAAAGGGAGGGCGTTTCGTTCATCGTCAAACTTCCTTTTGCAATAAAACTTGGGCTGTCCGCTTCGGACAGGCCGAACGGCGGCGGCTGCCCGCAGACAGCCGCCGCATAGATAAAA
>JAJXDX010000423.1 GCA_021640185.1 Oscillospiraceae bacterium
GAGGGGTACAGCCGGTCGGGATCGAGGCCGATCACCTTGGTGAGGAACTCCCACGACCAGGCGATGGCCTCGTGCTTGAAATAATCGCCGAACGAGAAGTTGCCCAGCATCTCGAAAAACGTGCCGTGACGCGCCGTTTTGCCCACGTTTTCGATATCGCCGGTGCGGATGCACTTCTGGCACGTGGTCACGCGGCGGCGCGGCGGGATCTCCGCCCCGGTGAAATAGGGCTTGAGCGGGGTCATGCCCGCGTTGATCAGCAGCAGGCTCTTGTCGTTTTGCGGGATCAGCGAAAAGCTGGGCAGGCGCAGATGCCCCTTGCTTTCGAAAAACGACAGATACATCTCGCGCAGCTCGTTGACGCCGTACTTTTTGTTTGCCATGTCACGTTCATCCTTTCTGTTTCGCGGTGCGGGGCGGCGAACGCAAAAAGATCCCCCGTCCTGTATGGGACGGAGGATCCGCGGTACCACCCAAATTGCGCAGCTGCCGCCGCGCCGCTCTGTTCCCTTAACGCGGGGGACGCCGCCGCTTTGCACGGCAGGGCTCGGGAACGGCCTCCGGGACGCGCCGGGCGACCTTGCAGCGGCAGCCGAACGGCTGCGGTCGCCTCTCTGGGCAGCGGGTGATCCGGTTCTTTTCCGTCAATGCCTTTAACAGCGTTATTATATGCCTTTGCCGGGCGTTTGTCAAATATTTTTTCTTTGCCCGGATGATACAACTTGGATACGATCTTATGGTATCTTTAATTAAACATAAGGTTAGGGAGGGGCCAATATGACAGAAAAACTGACGAAAGAGCGCTGCCGGCAGATCCGCATCCTGTTATCGGCCACGGCCGTGACCGCCGTGCTGGCCATCATGGCCGAAAGCGTATTCGAAAGTCTGTTCGAGCGCCTATCCGTGCGCAGCGTCGTATGGGATTTTTGGTTTGGCAAATGCCTTATCCCGAAGGGCGGGATGATCGGGCTGGCCATGCTCGCGGCGGCCGTGCTGCTGATCTTATCGCTGCGATATCCGGGGGCGGCGCGCCCGCTGGCGGCGACGGCGTGGGGGCTGCTTACCGTCGTCTATCTGCTGCGCTCGGTGCTGGTGCTGTATCGGCTATGGTGGGAGAGCACGGTGCAGACCACGCCGGACGATCTTTCGGCTGCCCATCGCACGGCCATCGTGGACAGCGGCGCGCTCATCCTTCTGTTTTTGCTGCTGGCGGTGTGTGCGCTGTGCAAAGAGCCCGCCCCGGCAAATGCGGTCTGCGCGCTGATCGGGATCAGCGCGCTGCTCCCGGTCGAAACGCTGCTGCACGCGGCGGACATCGACGCGGCGCCCCTCCTGATGGGGCCCGCCGCATCCATGCACGGGCTGCTGCTCGGTGCGCTGTGGGTGCGGTACGGCAGCCGCCGTGCGCTGCCGGATGCCCTGCTGTGGGGCGCGCTGGCGGCGCTGACGCTGCGCACGGTCGTGCCGCTCGGCAGCGAATATCCGCTGCCGTATCCGTCCTCCGCCGGTCCGTCCGCACAGGCGACGGCGTGGCTGACCGCAGCAGGCATACTGACGGTGCTGATCGGGCGGTACTGCG
>JAJXDX010000424.1 GCA_021640185.1 Oscillospiraceae bacterium
GTGCCGAGCTGCCCCTCGAGCAGGATGTTCTTGCCATCCTTGATCGCCTGCTGCAGGTAGGCGTGCGTGTCGCACACGTAGGGCGCGATCTGGTCGCGGTAGGTCATGCAGGTGGAAAACAGTTCTTCCTCGTCGAGCAGCGGCTTGTGATAGACGTATTGCAGCGTGAGGTTCTTCAGCTCGCAGATGTCGTGCAGCTTCTGCCGCAGCGCATCGGCATCGAACAACTCGTTGACCTGAATGCCGCGCTTGGCGAACTTATCGCTGAAAAACGGCGCGATGCCGCTTTTGGTCGAGCCGAAGGCGTTTTTGCCCAGCCGCTCTTCCTCGTAGGTATCGAGCAGGACGTGATACGGCATCAGCAGCTGCACGCGGTCGGACACCAGCAGCTTGGGATCGAGCCCCGCCGCCTTGAGATCGTCGAGCTCCTTGCAGAATTTGGCGATATCCAGAGCCACGCCGTTGCCGATCACGCAGGTGACGTGATCGTAGCACACGCCGCTGGGCATCAGATGCAGGGCGAAACGTCCCCGCTCGTTGATGATGGTGTGTCCCGCATTCGCGCCGCCCTGGAAACGGACGACGATGTCCGCTTCCCGAGCGAACATATCCGTGACTTTGCCCTTGCCTTCGTCGCCCCAGTTCGCGCCGACTATTGCTTTGACCATGGTGTGTGATCCCATCCTTTCATCCTTGCCGTGTGCCGCCTTGACACAGTCAAGGATATGTTAGCACGAACGGCGGCTTTTTTCAACTCCTTTTGCGCTTTTTCTTGCAGGATAAGAAAAAATGATCGCCTGTCGGCGATCATTTTTTGCAGCGGTCAGACGTCCACCCAGACGCCGGGGGTCTTTTGCGCCTGCAGCATCGCGCCGCGCACGGCCATGATCTGCAGCGTTTCTTCGTGTGGGACCTTGACCTCGGCGGTGCGGAAGAACTCCACCAGTTCGGCGATGAATGCGCCAAAGAAATCCGACGTGACCGTGATACAGCGCGCGCCGCCGTCCATCTGGATGTTCGTGATGAACGGGTTGCCGCCCATAAGACCGGACAGCGAGCCGAGCCGCCCGTCGGCAAAGCGCAGCAGCACGGTGTACCACGTGCTGTCGCCGGAGAACAGCACCTGCCGTACCGGTGTTTTCATCAGCATCATGATCGGTTCCAGCTGATGGATGGAATAGGTATCCGGATCGTTCGGGCCGAAGGTGGAGATCGCCGTGATCTTGCCGGTGTCGATACCGGCATATTCCTCCGCGAAGCGCAGCGCCGAGGTGGAATAGCACGGCGTGCCGCTCTGCTCCGCCACGGCGAAGATGCGCGCCGCCGTGGCAAGGTCCGGGGCGAACGTCTTGTCGACATACACCGGCTTGCCGCTGCGCAGCGGGATCTGGCACAGGCCCTCGTGCATCTCGCAATTATCGGGGGAGAGGACGATGAGGCAGTCGCTCTTCTCCGTGATCTCCTCGAGGCTCATGCAGCGGGCGATGCCGTATTTTTCGCACCACGCGGCCGTGGTCAGGCCGCCGTGCGGACTGTCGATCATGCCGTAGGCGTAGGCGACCTCCATC
>JAJXDX010000425.1 GCA_021640185.1 Oscillospiraceae bacterium
ACGAGAACGCGCCATCTTCCACACCGGGGCACTGCCGGATATGCGGGCCGACCGTGATGCCGCGGGCGGCGAGCGCCTGCCGAACGATCGCCCCGGCGGCGACGAGCGCCGCCGTGATCCGGCCGGAGAAATGGCCGCCGCCGCGATAGTCCTCGAAACCGTGATATTTGCAGTAGGCGGTATAGTCCGCGTGGCCGGGCCGCGCGAGCGCCCGCATCGCAGCATAGTCGCGGCTGCGCGTGTCCGTGTTCGGGATCAGTACGGTCAGCGGTGTGCCAGTCGTTTTGCCCTCGAACACGCCGCTGACGATCTGGAACCGATCTGGCTCCTGCCGGGCGGTGGACAGCTCGTCCTGCGGGCGGCGCAAAGACAGGCACGCGGCGATCTGCTCCTCGTCCACCGGGATGCCGGGCGCCAGCCCGTCGAGCACCGCGCCGATCGCGGTGCCGTGGCTCTCGCCGAACAGGGTGACCGAAACGGCCGTTCCGAAGGTGTTCTTCATTCGGCGTGTCCCTCCCCTTCCGTGCGGCAGATGGCTGCGGCCGCATCCAGATAGCCGCGCAGTTCATCCTTGCCGATGCGCCGGATCTCGCCCTGACCGAGCTTTTGGACGAGCACGACCGACACCTCGCTGCCGGAAAATTTTTTGTCGTGCAGCATGGCCTGCCAGACGCGTTCCGGATCGAACGACACGGCCGTCGGCAGACCGACCTTTTTGAGCACCGGCAGCAGGCGCGCCCGCACCTCGGCCGAGCAGAAGGCGGGCATCCCCAGCGCGACGCACGCGCCGTGCGTCAGCGTCAGGCCGCTGCCCGTTTCGATCCCGTGGCCCAGTGTGTGCCCGAAATTCAGGATCATGCGCAGGCCGCTCTCGCGCTCATCCTGCTCGACGATGCCGCGCTTGATCCGCAATGCGCCCTCGATGATCTGCTCGATATGCTCCGCGACCGGCTGGGTCTCGATCAGCGAAAACAGCGCCGGGTCGGACGTGACGCTCATCTTGATCGCCTCGGCCATGCCGCCGGAGAACTGCTCCGGCGGCAGCGTGGACAGCACGTCCGGATCGATCAGCACGGCGCGCGGCGGATAGAACGCACCGATGATGTTTTTGGCGCCGTCAAGGTCGACGGCGGTCTTTCCGCCGACGGAAGAATCCACCTGCGCGAGCAGTGTGGTCGGGACGTTGTAAAAATCGATCCCGCGCATATAGCACGCCGCCGCAAAACCCGCCAGATCGCCCACAACGCCGCCGCCGACTGCCACGACGCAGTCGTGCCGGTCGAACCCGGCCGAAAGCATCCGGCGGCAGATCTCCTGCATCGAGGACAGCGTTTTGGTCGCTTCGCCCTGCGGCAGCGTGACGAGCAGCGGCTGTGCGCACTGTGCGGCGACGGCTGCGGCATACTGCGGCGGCACGCCGTCGTCCGTCACGAGGCAGACGCGGCGGGAGAGCGCCATGTGCTGCGCCGCGCGGGACAGGCAGCCGCGTTCGATCACGATGTCGTAGGTGAAGCGTGCGGTCTTGCACGGCAGGATCATAGGGCATCCTCCTCAAA
>JAJXDX010000426.1:0-357 GCA_021640185.1 Oscillospiraceae bacterium
CATCCGGCTGCGCACGACTTACGATATCGAGATGCTGCAGGAGATCGGCTTCTGCAAAGGGATCGAGAACTATTCCCGCGTGCTGTCCGGCCGGCCGGCCGGCAGCACGCCGTGCACGCTGCTGGACTATTTCCCGGACGACTTTTTGCTGTTCGTCGACGAGAGCCACGTCACGCTGCCGCAGGTGCGCGGGATGTATGCGGGCGACCATGCGCGCAAAAAATGCTTGGTGGACTACGGGTTCCGGCTGCCGAGCGCCTACGACAACCGGCCGCTGGATTTTGACGAGTTCTATGCGCATATCCGTCAGGCGGTGTTCGTTTCCGCCACGCCGGGCGAGCTGGAGCGCAGCAAGGC
>JAJXDX010000426.1:367-1556 GCA_021640185.1 Oscillospiraceae bacterium
GGTCATCCGCCCGACGGGGCTGCTCGATCCGCTGATCTCCGTGCGTCCGGTGGAGGGGCAAATCGACGACCTGATGGAGGAGATCCGCGTGCGCGCCGCGCGCGAGGAGCGCGTGCTGGTGACGACGCTGACGAAAAAGATGGCGGAGGACCTGACGGCGTATCTGGATGAGAACGGCGTGCGCGTGCGCTATATGCACCACGACATCGACACGATCGAGCGCATGAAGATCATCCGCGACCTGCGGCTGGGCGAGTTCGACGTGCTGATCGGCATCAACCTTCTGCGCGAAGGGCTGGACATCCCGGAGGTGTCGCTGGTGGCGATACTGGACGCGGACAAGGAAGGCTTTTTGCGCAGCGAAACGTCGCTGATCCAAACGATCGGCCGCGCCGCGCGCAACGCGGAGGGGCAGGTCATCATGTATGCCGACAGCGTGACGCCGTCCATGGAGGCGGCCATCACGGAGACGGACCGCCGCCGCAAGATCCAGACCGCGTACAACGAGGCGCACGGCATCACGCCGCGCACGATCCGCAAGGACGTGCGCGAGGTGCTGGAGATCTCCGGACGCAACAAAAAGGACGGGCGCAGCCGCGTGGCGCGTGACGCGAGCGGCAAGCGCCTGACGCGTGCGGAGCGCGAGGAGCTGATCCGTCAGCTGACGAAAGAGCTGAAGAACGATCTATGCCGAGGGACAGCGGCGGTATGTGGAGAGCCTGTCCTCCTATGCCCGGCAGTTCTTGGGGCAGATGGAGAAGCCGGACGTCGACCATATCGAGGGGCTGTCGCCTGCCATCAGCATCGACCAGAAAACGACGTCGCGCAACCCGCGCTCCACGGTAGGCACGGTGACGGAGATCTATGACTATATGCGTCTGATGTATGCGCGGATCGGCATCCCGCACTGTCCGGTGTGCGGGCGCGAGATCCGGCAGCAGACCGTCGACGAGATCGCCGACCGCCTGATGACGCTGCCGGAGGGGACACGTATCCAACTGTTAGCACCCATCGTGCGCGGGCGCAAGGGACAGTATCTGAAGGAGCTGGACGAGGCACGCCGCTCCGGCTATGTCCGCGTCCGCATCGACGGGGAGATGCACGACCTGTCCGAGCAGCTCGCGCCGGACAAAAACAAAAAGCACACGATCGAGATCGTGGTGGACCGATTGGTGATTCGCCCCGATAT
>JAJXDX010000427.1 GCA_021640185.1 Oscillospiraceae bacterium
AAAAAGGAGCGCGGTCTGTGCAGCATCTACGGATATATGGCTGTGACCAACGGCGTTGCCGGCGGCCTTTCCCCTGTTTTGATAGCATTTTTCCGCACGTTCCCGGGTTTGACCGCTGCCATGTATTCCGCGTTTTCCGTAGTGGAATTCGTCGGACGGTCAGTCGGCAGTGCATGGCAATACAGGATCAGCATACCCGAGAAAAAAAGATACGGCTTTACGTTTTTTGTCTATCAGTTTTATGAAGCCATGGATATGTGCTTGCTCTGGCTGCCTTATCCGCTTATGCTGGTCAACCGCGGGATATGCGGATTTCTCGGCAGTAACAGTGCGATCATGCGGAATGCCGCCGTGCAACGTTATATTCCGGAAAAGCTGCGATCACGCGTCAATGCCTTCAACGAAGTGTTGTTAACTGCCGGGACGAGCGCCTTCTCTTTGCTGATGGGCTTTCTCGGAGAGGTGGTCGACTACCGCCTGTGTGTCACGATAGGCGGTGCTGTCGCCATGCTCGCCTGCTGGCTTCTGATCTGGGGTATGCGGGCCGATGTGCGAAAGATATATGAAGCAGGCGATCGGAATACAGAATAATGCTCCCGTGACGTCCGTTCGATGACGATCGTCGCCTCGAACATACGAAAAGGTCGACCGCTGCTCAGCCGAGCGTTCAGCCTGATCTGTCAGAAAGGTCAGGCGTCAGGACGATGGCACGCAAGCCGTCGATGCCGGAGCAGACGGGCCCATATATACATGCGTTTTTTCACCGATGGCGGTCGATGTACAAGGCCGGAGAACAAAACTGTCCTCATTTTGGACGTTTACCCGTTTTCTTCCAAAAAAGATGTTGCATTTTCACAGAATATGTGTTATTATAGATTTGTTCGTTAGTGGCTGAGGATTTGATGCGTTCTTCTGACATTCATTTTTATCGGATCTCGACAGCTTTAGGTTCGTTTGCAGCCAGAGGAAGGAATACCGGATGGGCAACAAAACGGACAGGATAAATTCGGCCGAGTTTATTGCGGCGGAGCGCGAGCTGCTTTTCCGGTATCGCACATTGTCAGCGGCAGAACGCACCGAACTAGAGGCTCTCGTGGCCGATATGGCTGCCGAAAAGGCCGCCAAGGCAACGCCTGTGCCGCAGAAAAACAGCGGCGGACAGACGGCGTTCAACGGATAAGGGAGGCAGAAGGCCCGGATATCCACCGGCGGCATATCGACTTGCCGCCGGTTTATTTTATCCCGGGATCATGCTGCCCGGCTCGTGGTGCGCGGAACAAAGAGCAGACCGGCAAAGGTGTTGAAGGCCGTTTTATGGCCGTCCGCATAAGAAGGTGCGGCGCCGCGCCGAACGATAGCGATGCCGGTGTGTGGTGTGGCGTTCATACCATCGGTCGACAAGGGAACACACGTGTTTTGTAGAGCACTTTATGCTCGGCATTCCATGCTCGGCCGAAATACGCCCATACGGCGTCAAGACCCTTGGCCATACGACAGTATGCCCTGCGGGCCTTTCCTTGTCTGGCCGCATTTCTGCTCCGGCAAAACT
>JAJXDX010000047.1:0-2261 GCA_021640185.1 Oscillospiraceae bacterium
ACGGCGCGCGGCTCCACCGGCAGCGTCTGCACGATCCACAGGCTCTTGCCCTCCAGCGAAACGCTGGGTGCGGCCATGTCGTTGGTCGAGGCCAAAAAGCAGATCGCCGTACAGGCGATCACGTCCGCCGTGCCGGGATCGTCCGAGAACAGCTCGCGAAGGACCTCGGCGACCAGATCGCCGCGCCACAGCAGCGCGACACCGCCGACGTGCAGAAACAGCAGCCCCAGCCCACAGTTGAGCATATAGTTCGGGCTGGACACGAACCGGGCAAGCTCCCGATGCAGCAGCGCCGTGCCGGGACGGCGCACACGCGCCGCCTTTTCGCGATAGACGCGGCGGGCGGTCTTGCCGGGATCGGTCGCGATCTTGAGGAAGCTGCGGGCGATCAGCACCCACATGAGAGCGAACAGCGCCGCCACGACGGCGGTCACGGTCAGCACGGCGGCAAGATCGCCCGTGCCGACACGGCCGATGATGACGACCGGATAGGCGGACGCGCTGATCTTTTCGCCGTAGATCGCAGCGTTCTGCAGCAGATCCGCGATCACGCTCTGCGCCTTGAAATAAACGAAATAATACAGCCCGAAGAACACCAGCGCCAGCAGCACGGTGATGAAGCTGCGGTTTTTCAGCTTGACGCTGATCCGCGCCACGACCCAGCCGAGCGCGCACGACAGCGTCAGCACGAACACCGACACCAGAAGCACCAGCAGCACGCCCCCGATGACCGCACCGGCCGTGATCGGCACGCACACCCAGTACACGATCACCGCCGGGACGATCACGATGCCGGAATACATCAGTCCCATCAGGTACACGCCCAGCAGCCGGGCCAGCATGATCTTGCCCACCGGGATCGGCATGGACAGCAGCAGATCGTTATCCTTGGCCAAATACAGACCGGAATAGGTATTGAACACGCTGCCGAATGCGCCGAGGAACACCGCCAGCAGCGTCATCAGTGCAAAATACATCCACGAGAGCCCGGCCTGCGCCAGCGCGGCGCACAGCTTGACGGACAGCAGCGTGAACATCCCGCCCAGCACGCCGACCATCAGCACCGCGAACATGATCAGATACGCCGCCGTGCCCGCCTTAGAACGGGCGCGCCCCTTTTTGGCGTCGTAAAAATAGCTGCGGAAGATCTCCGTCAGCTGCTTTTGCAGCAGCGTTTTCAGCATTCCTCTCCCTCCAGCTCCAAAAACACCTGCTCGAGCGTTTCGTCGCCGCGCACCTCGTCCATCGTACCGGAGCGGATCAGCCGCCCGCCGCGGATGATCGCGACCTTATCGCACAGCTTTTCCGCCACCTCCAGCACGTGGGTGGAGAAGAAGATCGCGCCGCCCCCGTCGCACAGCTCGCGCATCATGCCCTTGAGCAGGTGCGCCGCCTTGGGATCGAGGCCGACGAACGGCTCGTCCATCAGGATCAGGCGCGGCCGGTGCAGCCACGCGGAGATGATGGCCAGCTTTTGCTTCATGCCGTGGGAATATGACGCGATCGGCTGCGCAAGGTCGTCGGTCAGCTCGAACCGGGCGGCATAGTCGCGGATCCGCTCCTGCCGCTCGGCCGCGCCGACGCCGTACACGTCCGCGATGAAGTTCAGGTATTTGATCCCGGTCATGTAGTCGTACAGATCGGGATTATCGGGGATGTACGCCATGTCCCGCTTGCAGGCGAGCGGCTGCTCGCGGATGTCGCGCCCGCCGATCAGGATCTGCCCCTCGGTGAACGGCAAAATACCCGCCGTCGCCTTCAGCGTGGTGGTCTTGCCCGCGCCGTTGTGCCCGATGAAGCCGTAGATCTCGCCGGGCGCGATGTGCAGGGACAGATCGTCCACCGCCTTTTTCTCTCCGTAGGACTTCGTCAAATGTTCGATCTTGAGCATCATTTTCCCTCCGTTGCCGTCCGCGGCCGGTATGCCGCAGGAGTTATCGGCCATCATAGCACACGATCGTATCGCAGTTGTATCATCTGCGGCTGAGCGGCGCGGGTCTTGTCCTTTTCCCCGCTCCGTTTCGATCATACCACCGTCATCTGCTCCTGTCAATAGCCGAAGGCTTATCCGCACGCGTTTTGCAAAGATCTTATCTGCCCTTTGCGGTGTGCTTTCCGGCGTGAGGCGGAAAGCACCGACCAACGGAAAGTGCCCGCCGATCGGCGGGCATTTTTCGTTGGCAAAACGGGATATGAAAACGGGCGCAGCCCGTTTTCGAGGGCGTGTCTTGCAAATTAACGGAAGGTATCAGCTAAAGACA
>JAJXDX010000047.1:2361-9369 GCA_021640185.1 Oscillospiraceae bacterium
AGCCCGTTTTCGAGGGCGTGTCTTGCAAATTAACGGAAGGTATCAGCTAAAGACACGCCCACCGCCCTCCAGAGAAACATCCTACTTCGGAAAACGGGCGCAGCCCGTTTTCGAGGGGCACGTGTCAAAAGCCTATCGAAGAACCAAGCCCTGTACGTGCCCCACCGCCCCACTCCACGACCGTGAACCCGGTGCGCGCGGGCGCGTTCAGCTCCTGCGGCGGCAGATCGACGAAGCGGTCGCTCGCCTGCCACGCCATGAACACGCGGATCAGCGTATCCGGCGCGGGATCGATCGACAGGCGTGCCGCGTCGGTGTACGCGTCCTGCTGGAACGCGATGATATTGTAGGCGTTATCCTGCATCTGCGGCAGCCAATAGATGATGAACTCGTTCGCCTCGGCCCGCGTCAGGCCTAGGCGGTCGAGCGCCTGCTCCAAAAATGCCGCGGTATCCGCCCCGCGCACGCAGAAGCCGCGCGAGAAGTCGAACGCGGCGTCCGCCTCGCCCTCCCAGTACAGATAGCGGTAGGTCTGCCCGGCCGCATCGGTCAGCGTGCCGTCCGGCGCGGCCGTCACCTGCCAGCCGCGCTGCGCGTCATAGCGCGGATAGGTGCAGGTCAGCTGCCCGTCCAGCGACAGGCGCACGCGCACATCCGTTTTTTGCGGCGGGTAAAGATAGATGACCGGCTTGGCGAAGGTCAGATCGTCTGGCCGCTCCTCGCCGTGGACCGCGGTCAGCACGGCCTCGACGCGGTCGTGCGCACTGTCCGTGCGCACCTCGTCGGCCATACACAGCACCCGGTCGCCGACGCAGAGGTCCTCCGGCAGCGTGCCGTTATATTTGATCTGCAGGCGCACGTCGTTATCCGGCCGGACGATGAAGCAGTCGGCATAGATCCGCTCGATGACGGCGGTCACGGCGGAGTAGTCCCCCGCCGGGGACGGATCGGCCGTTTCGATCCATGTGCCGGGATATTTCCTGTCCCGCAGGTCGGTCGCCTGCACCCAGCGCAGCACCGTCGGCGCGTCGGGCGTGCCGGTGTAAAACACGTCCACCGTGTCGCCGGACGATACGCCGATCGCATCCAGCGACGCCGTGTCGAACGTCAGCTCATCCCCGCCGTCCGGCCGCTGTACCGTGGCCGTACCGTCCCCGGCCGACAGCACGGTGCAGCGCAGCCGCGGCAGGCGAGATAGCTCCTCGTCGCGCAGCGTTTCGTAGGAAGAAAAGTTGCGCGGCAGCCAATAGATGCACGTCTTTTCCAGCCGGCCGTTGCCGGCGAAGGCGTGCCACGACACGATCTTGTACGTCAGCGCGCGGTATTCCCGCGTGCCGCCGTCCTTTATTATCCCCGTCGGCAGCGGGAGAAACAGCACCGCCGCCAACAGCAGCGGCACGACGATCATCCACGGCCGCACGCGCGGCCGATCCTTCGCCTGCTCCGTTCGCTTTGCCATGATACCGCCGTCCTTTCTCTTGCCGCCGCCCGCAGATCCGGCTTTTCGGCCGGATCCGGCAAACGAGCGATCTTTTATTTCATTATACCGGGAGTAAACACGATCGTCAAGAGCGACGCGCCGTGCGCACACGGCAAAAAAGAATGCGTCACTTTTCCACCATTTTTGCGCCATTTCCGTTTTGCGCCGGAAAAACGTGCTATCATGGGCGCAGAAAGGCGAAAAACGGCTGAGGTGATCGAATGGACGCGAAACTGGTGAGGTATACGCTGCGGGTCGACCGGCTGCTGTTTCGCAAGTTCCGCTATATCGCCGATGCCGAATGCCGCTCCGCGAACAAGGAGATCGAGCAGTATCTCCGGCAGCGCGTGGCGGAATACGAAAAGCAGAACGGCCCGATCGACCAAAAAAAGCTGCCGTAGGCGCAAAAAAGACCGCCCCGTGGGGCGGTCTTGCCGATGTGTTCGCCGTTTTGCGGTCAGTCCGGCGTTTTGTCCGCACCGTTCTCCGGCAGGACGGTCAGCTCCGCAGGCACGTCGATCTCGCCCTCACGCTGCTCGAACGAACGCACGCACTGCCGGATCAGGTACAGGATCTGCTGGTTGCCGGAGCGTCCCTCGAACCGGGAGATATAGCGTAGCTTGTAGTGCAGGACCGGGTCGATCTCGATCCCCAGATGCTTGTTGTGCTTATTCCTCATTTTACCACCTAAAAAACGACAGATCTCGCGGTTTTCCTCTTTATTTTATGCCGATCCTGTGTTATGATGTTGTTAGTATACTCAATTTAAGTAGACTAAATTTGGAGGGGATCAAAATGAGGCTGGCGATCATCGGTACGGGCGACCTGCCCGTCGGCGAATTGCAGGATCATCTGCCGGAGGGAACGACCGTTCTTTTGCCCGCCGGGGATGCCGAGATCGCCCATCAGGCACTGCGCGTCGCCCGCCGCTTGGGCCTGCCGCAGCCGGACTATTATCCGTATGAAGAAACGCACGGCGCGTGCGGCCCGTATCTGCGCGTCGTGCGCGTACTGCTTTCGGCCGACCGGGCGCTGATCTTTTGGAACGGGCGCTCGCCGGTCGTCCTGTTCGCGATCGAGGTCGCGCACGATCTGCACGTCCCGGCAGAGGTGCTGCGCCCGCGCGTGCAGCGCGGGCCGGAGCTGATCCCCGTCCCGAAAGAAGAGCTGGAGGCGCTGCACCGCCGCCCGATGGCGAAGGATCTGGGCACGGACTGGATCACGCTTGACTGATGCGTCGCGATGCGGTATACCGACCGCATGAACGACGAACGGAGGGATCTGTCATGAGCGAGATGAAAGAACGCCTGCACACGGGAGAACTGTATCTGCCGAACGATGACATGATCATGGAAGAACAGCTGCGCTGTTTGGAAAAACGATACGATCATAACCAAACGCGGCCGCCGGAGCAAGAGCGGCGGCAAAAACCGCTGCGCGAGATGTTCGCCGAGATCGGCGGCGGCTGCTATATCGAGCCGCCGCCGCACGCCGACCGGGGCGGGCATCACGTCCATTTCGGCAGCAACATGTAGGCGAACCTCGGCCCGACGCCGGAGGACGACACGCACATCTTCGTCGGCGACGGCACGATGCTGGGGCCGAGCGTGACGATCGCGACGGCGGGGCATCCGATCCTGCCCGCGCTGCGCCGTCTGGGATACCAGTACAACGCGCCGGTGCACATCGGCAAAAACTGCTGGCTGGGCGCAGGCGTGATCGTGCTGCCGGGCATCACGATCGGCGGCGATACGGCGGCGGCGCGGGCAGCGTCGTCACGCACGATCTGCCGGGCGGTGTGGCGGACGTCGGCGTGCCATGCCGCGTGGTGCGCCCGATCGGCGACGGCGACAGGATCTGCTATTTCCGCGACCGGCGGATACAGGCGGAGGAACCGACTGCCGCCGCAGAGAACGGCGCGGAACAGTGAGCAAAACGCAACGGACCGCGGGCTTGACCCACGGTCCGTTGTCGTTTTTTCGTTACCCGGCGAATTGGCTGTTGTACAGCTTGGCATAAAAGCCGTCCGCGGCCAGCAGCGTTTCGTGATCGCCCTGCTCGACGATGTGGCCGTCGCGCATGACCAAGATCACGTCCGCCTCGCGGATCGTGGACAGGCGGTGCGCGACGATGAACGTCGTGCGCCCGCGCATCAGGCGGTCGAACGCCGCCTGGATCTTCAGCTCCGTGCGCGCGTCGATCGACGAGGTGGCCTCGTCCAAGATCAGCATCGGCGGCTGGCAGAGCATGACCCGCGCGATGCACAGCAGCTGCCGCTGCCCGGCGGAAAGCTCGCCGCCGTCGGCGGAGATCACGGTATCGTACCCCTGCGGCAGGCGGCGGATGAACGAGTCGGCGTGCGCGTCCTTTGCGGCAATGATCATCTCGTCGTCCGTCGCGTCCGGACGGCCGAACAGCAGGTTCTCGCGCACCGTGCCGTGCTTGAGCCACGTTTCCTGCAGCACCATGCCGTAGCCGGCGCGCAGACTGTCACGCGATACGGTGCGGATGTCCTCGCCCTCCACGCAGATCCGGCCGCCGTCCACGTCATAAAAACGCATCAGCAGGTTGATCAGCGTCGTTTTGCCGCAGCCCGTCGGCCCGACGACGGCGATGCGCTGTCCGGGCCGCACGGTCAAGCTCAGGCCGTCGATCAGCGGCCGCTCCGGCGTGTAGGAGAACGACACGTCCTCCAGCGCGACGTTGCCCTGCGGCTGCGGCAGCGCGCGCGGCGCGTCCGCCGACTGCGCGGGCTGCTCCAGCAGCTCGAACACCCGGTCGGCGCACGCCAATGCGTTTTGCAGCTCCGTGATGACGCCGGAGATCTCGTTGAACGGCTTCGCATACTGCCCGGCATAGCTGAGGAAGCACGACAGCCCGCCCACGGTCAGCCCGCCGCCGATCGCCGCCAACGCGCCCGCCATGCCCACCCCGGCATAGATCAGGTTGTTGATCAGGCGCGTGGTGGGATTGACGAGCGAGGAGAAGAACGTGGCGCGCATCGAGCAGCGCTCCAGCCGGTCGTTGATCTCGTCGCAACGGCGGCAATGCTCCACCTCGCGCCCGAACGCCTTGGCCAGCTTCTGCCCGCCGATCGCCTCGTCGACGAAGGCGGTCTGCTCGCCGCGGGTGACCGACTGCTCCCGGAACATCGAGAACGTGCGCCGCGCGATGAAGGACGCGAGCAGCAGCGACAGCGGCGTCAGCACCACGACGGCCGTGATCCCCGGATGGATCGACAGCATGAACGCCAGCGTCCCCACGATCGTCATGATCCCGGTGAACAGCTGTGCTGAGCCCATCAGCAGCCCGTCGGCGAACTGGTCGACGTCCGCGATGACGCGGCTGACGATCTCGCCCGACGGATGCGCGTCCAGATAGGACAGCGGCAGCCGCTGGATGTGATGGAACGCATCGCGCCGCATATCGCGCACGATGCGGTAGGTCAGGGCGTTATTGACGGTGTTCATCACCCATTTGAGCGCCGCCGTCACCGCGACCAGGATCCCGGAGAGCACCAGCAGCCGCACGATCTTTTCCAGATCCACCTGCCCCGCGCCGACCATGGCATCGATCGCGCGCCCCAGCAGGATCGGGACATACAGCGTCAGCCCCACCGTCGCCGCCGCCAGCAGCACCGACAGCACCAAAAGCCCCCGGCAGCGCCGGATATAGGCGAACACCCGCCGCAGCGCCCGCATCTGTGCGGCGCGCCGGATCCGTTTTGCGTCAGCCATGCGTCTGCACCTCCTTCGGCAGCTGTGCGTGGGCGATCTCGGCATACACCGGGCAATCGGAAAGCAATTCGTCATGTGTGCCGAGGCCGACCAGCCGGCCGTCCTCCAGCACCGCGATGCGGTCCGCCCCGCGCACCGAGGCGATCCGCTGCGAGATCACGAGGATGGTGGGATCGTTCGGCAAATGCCGCAGTGCGTGCCGCAGCGCCGCCTCCGTCGCCTGATCGAGCGCGGCGGCACTGTCGTCGAGCAGCAGGATATCCGGGCGGCGCACCAGCGCCCGCGCGATGGTCAGGCGCTGCCGCTGCCCGCCGGACAGGTTGCGTCCGCCCTGCTCGATCACGAAGTCCAGCCCGCCGGGCTTATCCTCCACCACGGCGCGCGCCTGCGCCGCCTCCAGCGCCTGCCACAGCACCTCGTCCGGGGCGGTCATGTCGCCCCATTGCAGGTTGTCGCGCACCGTGCCGTGGAACAGCACCGCCTGCTGCGGCACCACGCCGATCCGCGCGCGCAGCGCATCGGTCGGGATGTCGCGCACGTCCGTGCCGTCGATCAGCACGCGGCCGGACGTCGCCTCGTAAAAATGCGGGATCAGGTTCACCAGCGAGGTCTTGCCCGCGCTGGTGCCGCCGATGATGCCCAGCGTTTCGCCCGCGCCGACCGACAGCGTGATATCGTCGAGCGCCGGGGCGCTGCCCTCATGATAGCGCAGCGTCACGTGGTCGAAGGCCACGCGCGGCGCACCCGGCACGGCGGACAGCGCTTTTTTCTCCTGTGCGGGCGCGGGATCGGTCGCCGGCAGATCGAGGATCGCCTGCACGCGGTTGCCGCAGGCGATCGACTTGGTCACCGTGATGATCAGGTTGGCCAGCTTGATCAGCTCCACCAAGATCTGCGACATATAGTTGTACAGCGCCACGACCACGCCCTGCGACAGCACGCCCGTCTCCACGCGGATCGCGCCCGTCCACAGCAGCACCAGCAGCGCGCCGTTGATCAGCACGTACGTCAGCGGGTCGAGCAGCGCGCCGATCCGGCCGACGAAGTTCTGCGCACCGGTCAGCGCCTCGTTGTCCGCATCAAAGGCGCGGATCTCGCTTTGCTCCTTGCGGAAGGCGCGGATCACGCGCACGCCGGTCAGGTTCTCCCGCGTGTGCTCCAGCACGCGGTCCAGCCGCGTCTGCACCTTTTTGTACAGCGGGATGCACGGCAGCATGATGCCGAACACCGCCACGGCCAGCAGCGGGATCACGACCACGAACACCAGCGCCGCCTTCACGTCCAGCGTGAAGGCCATGATCATCGCGCCGAACACCACGAAGGGCGAGCGCAGCAGCAGCCGCAGCACCAAATTGAGCCCGGAGCGCACCTGATCGAGGTCACTGGTCATCCGCGTGACGAGCGTCGGCGCGCTCACACGGTCCAGCGTGCCGTACGACAGACGCTGGATGTGCGCAAACAGCGCACTGCGCATCCGCGCCACCGCGCCGACCGACGCTTTGGCCGCAAAATACTGCGCCACCAGCGCGCAGCAAAGCCCCAGCACGCCCAAAAGCCCCAAAAGCCCCGCGCGCTGCACGATGAACGTTTTGTTGCCCGTGCCGATGCCCCGGTCGATGATCGCCGCCATCACCAGCGGCACCAGCAGCTCCAGCGTCGCCTCGATCAGCTTGAACAGCGGGCCGAGCACGCATTCCTTCGTGTACGGGCGCAGATACTTCAGCAGTTTTCTCAAATGCGCCATCCTCCTCACATTTACCGCTTGCATTTTTATCCTGACCAGTATATCAT
>JAJXDX010000428.1 GCA_021640185.1 Oscillospiraceae bacterium
AACCTAGAGAGCGCCGATCTGTATTTCGAGGCGGAGACGGAGGCGGGCATCCCCCGCATTTTGGCGATCTATGCCAGCGTCGACCGCATCCCGGAGCGGATCGGGCCGGTGCGCAGCGCACGGCCGCATTTCGTCAAGATCGCACAGGCGATCGACTGCATCTATTGCCACATCGGCGGCTCCGACACCGGGCTGAAAACGATCCGCGCCCTTGGCGTGGACGACATGACCGGCGCGTACGTCAAGGATCCGACGCTGACCGCCAGCAAGAACTATTCGTGGAACCGTTCCGCCTTCACGCGCGAAAAAGTGAATGACAAGATCCGGCGCAGCAAGCTGCGCACGAAGAGCGAGGATCGGGTCTCCCCCTTCTCGTTCGGCACGCAGGCGGGCGACCGTCCCGCCGCGACCGTGGACGTCAAGATCTCCGAGGCGTACAACATCGCCTTCACCTACGACGCCGCAAGCGGCCTGTACCAAAAGCACCGCAATTCGCTGTCCACGGCAGTGCACAAGACCGCGACCGGCGGCACGATCGAGGCCGCCAACGTCATCGTGATGTTCGACCGCCGCTTTATGGACGAGATGTATACCGACAGCAACGGCCACACCGCCCCGCGGTACGATTTCGACCTCAAGGAAGGCGTCGGTCTGCTGGCCAGCGGCGGCACGGCGCGGGACATCCGCTGGACGCGCTCGTCCGGCGGGCTGCTGTTCTTCGAGCAGGACGGTTCCACCCCGCTCGTCGTTTCCCCCGGCAAAACATTTATCTGTCTCGCCAGCAGTACACTGCAAAACCGGACGAAGGTGCAGTAGATTCATTTTCGTCCGGCCGGCAGTACGTTACAGAACCGGATGAAGATACAGTGACCGATCACCGGAAAGAAAAAGCGCACGGGCGTATCGCCGAAACCTCTGATTCGGCGATACGTCCGCGTTTTTATGCCCCGCTCACGGCAGGAACGGCCGGTTCGGCTGCCCCCGAAGGCGCGGCGCGCCGCGATGCGGCATAGGCCGCCCCCTTCGGGATCCGCACGATGTATTCGATCACGTCGCCGTCGTCGCGGCGCTGCGCCTCGGCGCTGATGCCGCCGCGCCGCATGATGCCCAGCGCGTGATCGATCGTGTTGAAGAACACCCGCACGTCACGCACCAGCGGCTTTGCCGGGCGGCGGCGCACGCGCCCGGCAAGCAGGCCGTCGACCAGCCGCTCGCTCTGCGCGACGGTCAGCTTTTCGCCGATCATGCGGTCAAGCGCCGCGTCCCGCTGCGCGGGATCCTCCAGCCGCAGCAGCGCGCGGGCGTGCCGCTCGGACAGCCCGGCAGCCACGATCTTTTCGCGCGCGGCGGATGGCAGGCGCAAAAGGCGCAGCTTGTTCGCTACCGCGGACGGCGACCAGCCCAGCTGCTGCGCCGCCTCACACTGCGTCAGCTCATGGTCGCGGATCAGGCGCGCGATGCCCTGCGCCACCTCGAAACAGTTCAGGTCCTGCCGCTGCAGGTTCTCGATCAGCGACAGCACGCAGCG
>JAJXDX010000429.1 GCA_021640185.1 Oscillospiraceae bacterium
CACCCGCTCGGCCGGGAACTGCGCCTGCGTATCCAGCGCGCTGCGGAAACCGGCGGGATTCGCGTTGTACGCGTCGTCGATGAAGCCGTTCGGCAGCAGCTGCAGCCGGTGCTCCACTGGGCGCAGCATCCGCACGGGATACACCATGTCGGCAAGCGGGATGCCCAGCGCGTGCGCAAGGGCCAGACAGCCGGCGATGTTCTGCACGTTGTGTGCGCCCAGCAGATGGGTGGTGTAGGCGCACGTCTCGCCGTCCGGCGCGGTCAGGGTGAAGCGGCAGCCGTGCGCATCCACGGCGATGCCGCCGTAGCGGTATCCGGCGCCGCTTTCCTCATCGCCGTAGGTGATGTGCGGCACGGACACCTGATGCGCACGGATATATTCGTTGTCGTAGTTGAGGCAGATCAGCCCGTCGGCCGGGATCGCGTCCGCCAGCTCGAATTTCGTTTTTACGATGTTATCCACCGTGCCGAACGTTTCCAGATGCTGCTCGCCGATCGAGGTCAGGATCCCGTAGCGGGGATGCACCAGCGCACAGATCTCGCGGATGTCGCCGGGCTGCTTCGCGCCCATCTCGGCGATGAAGATCTGGTGGCTGGGGCGCAGCTGTTCGCGCACGGTGCGCACCACGCCCAGCGTGGTGTTGAAGCTGCCGGGCGTCATCAGCACGTTATAGCGCACGGACAGCAGCGCGGACAGGAAGTTCTTCACGCTGGTCTTGCCGAAGCTGCCGGTGATGCCGATGACCGTCAGATCGGGACGCCCCGCCAAAATGCGCCGTGCATCGGCGACGTAGCGCGCCGCGATCCGCTTTTCCAGCGGCGCGTTGATATAGTTCGCCGCGCCGACCCACAGCCAGATCAGCATACTGCCAAGACCCAGCAGGCCGATGCTGCGCATCGGGGACACGAACCACGACACGCACAGCAGCGCCGCGCACAGCAGCCCTTCGGTCACGAACAGGCGGCGCACGCGCGCCGTCACCGCCAGCGGCTTTTTGGCGTGCCGCGGGATGTTGAGCAGCGCCGTCAGCAGCAAGATCATTGCAGCGATCAGGTACAGGCTCCAGTCCGGTACGCGCTTATACAGCCACAGCGTCAGCACGCACAAAAACGGCAGCAGCCGCCGCACATTGACCAGTTCCTTATCGTGCTCCGTGCAATAGCGCTTATAGCGCTCCGGGCGGTACGACTCCAGCTGCAGCATATGGGTGAAGAACACCGCCTGCAGCGCGAAGTTGAGCGCGGCGGCAGCCAGCATCAGCACGCGCATCCAAAAAACGAGCAAACGCTCACCTTCCCTCTAACTCATCCCGCATCGGGACGCAAAAACACATCCAGCACGCGGCTGCACTGCCCCCACCGCTCGGCAAAAGCGAAGTGCCCCGCGCCGGGGAGCGTCACCAGCCCCGCGTCGGGGATCAGACGCTCCATCGTTTTCCCGTCGGTAAGCGGGGTGGCGGTGTCCGCCTCGCCCCAGATCAGCAGGACGGAGGCGTCGATCCGGGGCAGCAGCGCGGTCAGATCC
>JAJXDX010000048.1:0-1167 GCA_021640185.1 Oscillospiraceae bacterium
TCATCGCGACGCACGTCATCCCGAGTCCCCACGCCGATGTCGAGAAGCTGATGCCGACGCTGAAATAAGCATCGCACACCGCTTTGATCGGAAAGGCATGATAAAGCATGGAACGACCCACGGAGAACAAAGCGATCGCGCTGCTTGAGGTGCAGGCCATGGTGGCAGCCGTCGCCGGGCTGGATGCGATGCTCAAGGCGGCCAATGTCCGTCTGATCCACACCGAAAAACGTCTGGGCGGCCGTCTGGTGACGGTCGTCGTGGACGGGACGGTGTCGGACGTGACGGCGGCAGCCGAGGCGGGACGTGCCGCTGCGGCGCAGGTCGGCAAGGTCAAGCTCTGCGAGGTCATCGCGAACCCGCATCCCGAGATCACCAAATTCTTGTATGTCGGCTGATCCGACCGGAAAGGAACACGGTATGGCGCAGACCAAAAAATCGTCCGGCGCTCCGGCTGCGGCAAAAGCCGCAGCCAGCCGGATCTCCAATGCAGCCAAGGCGGCTGCGCAGACGGCGCCGGCAAAGCAGTCCGGCACGACGGAAACGGTCCAAAAGAAGGAGAGCATGAGTATGGAAGCATTAGGTATGGTCGAAACGCGCGGCCTCGTGGCTGCGATCGAAGCGGCGGATGCCATGGTCAAGGCGGCTAACGTCACGCTGATCGGTTCCGAAAAGATCGGATCCGGCTTGGTCAGCATCCATGTGCGCGGCGATGTCGGCGCGGTGAAGGCCGCTGTCGAGGCCGGCGGCGCTGCGGCGTCCCGTCTGGGCGAGGTCATCGCGACGCACGTCATCCCGCGTCCGCATCCCGATGTGGAGAAGCTGCTGCCCGTCCTGAAATAAGGACAGGCCCCAAACGATCGACGATCGTGCCGCCACCCGGCAGCACGTTGTCTAAGAACAAAACAAGGAGGTCATCCGCATGGAAGCATTAGGTATGGTCGAGACCCGCGGTCTTGTCGCTGCGATCGAAGCGGCAGATGCCATGGTCAAGGCGGCGAACGTGACCCTGATCGGCTCCGAGAAGATCGGTTCCGGTTTGGTCAGCATTCATGTGCGCGGCGATGTCGGCGCGGTGAAGGCTGCCGTTGAAGCCGGCGGCGCTGCGGCGTCCCGTCTGGGCGAAGTCATCGCGACCCATGTCATCCCGCGTCCCCACGCTGATGT
>JAJXDX010000048.1:1177-9334 GCA_021640185.1 Oscillospiraceae bacterium
AAGCTGCTGCCGACGCTGAAATAAGTTTCCGGTCACCGACCGGGGATGATCTCAGTTTCAGGTACAGCAAATGCCGGCATTTGTATTCGTACGATCCCTGCCCCCGCAAAACGGGGGCAGGGAGCCGCCGGTGTTCCCGCTCCGTGATCACGGGGCGATAAATGCGAAAGTTATCCGGTGCTACCGCCGGTATCGATAGGCCGGAGCCTCCGGCCGGCCGCCGCACGGGTGCGGCGGACATCAAAACAACAAGGAGTGTTCTTCATGGCGATCGATCCTTCGACCATCGCTGCGGCGGTCAAGGCCGCACTGGAAACACAGGGCGTGCACGTCGTATCGGGCGACGATCTGGTGCCTGTCGGCGTGTCCAACCGCCACATCCACCTGACGGCGGCGGACGTGGAGGTGCTGTTCGGCAAAGGCTACGAGCTGTCGCCGATGAAGGAGCTGTCCCAGCCCGGACAGTATGCCTGCAAGGAGCAGCTGACGCTGATCGGGCCGTCCATGCGTGCGATCGAAAAGGTGCGCGTGCTGGGGCCGCTGCGTAAAGCGACGCAGGTCGAGATCTCGCGCACGGACTCCTACACCCTGAAGGTCAAAGCGCCGGTGCGCGAGTCCGGTAAGCTGGAAGGCTCCGCGCCGATCACGATCGTGGGGCCGAAGGGCGTGCTGAGCATCCGCGAGGGCTGCATCATCGCCAACCGCCACATCCATATGAGCCCCGCCGACGGGGAGCATTACGGCGTGAAGGACGGCGACTACGTCAACGTCGAGGTCGACGACGGCGAGCGCCGCACGAAATGGTATGACGTGCAGGTGCGCGTACACCCCGATTTCCGGTTGGAGATGCACGTGGACACCGACGACGCGAACGCCGTCGGCCTGCCGTGCGGCGGCAAGGTGCGGATCGTACGCGACTGACGATACAGATCAACGAAAGGCGGAAGAACGATGCTGATGGGCAAGGTCGTGGGGCATATCGTTTCCACGCGTAAAAACGACAAGCTGGTGGGCTCCAAGATCATGGAGGTCCGCCTGATCGAGAACACGGTCGAAACGGATAAATACATCGTTGCCCTGGACAGCGTGGGCGCCGGCATCGGCGAACGCGTGCTCATCACCACGGGCAGCGGCGCGCGGCTGGCGCTGGATAACACCGCCGCGCCGACCGACGCCGTGATCGTCGGCATCGTGGACGAGAACGCCAACTGATCGTTTTGTGATATCGCAGGGTAAGGAGATCACCATGACACTCGATGAACTGAAAAAGATCCTGATCGACGCGGGCTGCGTCGGTGCGGGCGGCGCGGGCTTCCCGACGGCGGTGAAACTGGCCGACGGCGCAGACACGCTGATGATCAACGCAGCGGAGTGCGAGCCGCTGCTGTACTCCGATCTGACGCTGATGAAACAGCATCTGCAGGACGTGGCGCAGGGCGCGGAATACGTGCTTTCCGCCACCAAGATCCCGCAGGCGCTGCTTGGTGTCAAACAGCACACGGCCGAACGGCTGGGCCTATCCGACGGGCAGGCGATATCCGACCATGTCAAGGTCAAATGCCTGCCGAACGTCTATCCGATGGGCGACGAAGTGATCCTGATCTATCAGGCGCTCGGGCGGATCGTTCCGCCCGGTCAGCTACCGCTGACCGTCGGCGTGATCGTGATGAACGCGGAAACGCTGTATAATGTCTGCCATGCGGTGCAGGACGGCGCTGCGGTGACGAAAAAATGGATCACCGTGGGCGGCAACGTGCCGCAGTCGTTCGTCACGGTCGTGCCGGTGGGCACGCCGGTGCGCGAACTGATGGCGCACTACGGCTTCTCCGTGCCGGACGACTGCGTGATGATCGACGGCGGCCCGGCGATGGGCCCGATCATCGACCCGCAGAAGGCCGTGATCACCAAGACCACCAAGGGTCTGCTCGTCCTGCCCAAGACCGCCCCGGCGATCGTGAGCAAGCTGATGACGAACCGCACGGTGGCCACCCACGCTTCCGCCAACTGCTGCCAGTGCAGCATCTGCAGCGATATGTGTCCGCGTGCGCTGATCGGCTATCCGCTGCGCCCGCACAAGATCGTGCGCAACTCCCTGACCATGGTCGAGGAGAACCCGCAGGCCTTCACCGAGGCCTCCGTCTGCTGCGGCTGCGGCGTGTGCGAGCTGACGGCGTGCTGCCAGGGCATCAGCCCCCGCCGGATGTATCAGCAGGTCAAGGGCATTTTGGCGAAGAACAAGCTGCGCTATCAATATGCCGGGCAGCCGCTCGTGCCGGATCCCGACCGCGAGTACCGTCTGCTGCCCAGCGAACGGTTCATGCAGCGGATCGGTGTGGCGCAGTTCGACCGCGGCGTGCCGCCCTTCAAGGCGGAGCCGTTCATGCCGACGATGATCGAGCTGCCGCTGCGGCAGCACGTCGGTGCTCCCGCCACGGCGCAGGTCGCGGCAGGGGACACGGTCACCGCAGGCCAGTGCGTGGCCGCGGCCAGCGGCGTGATCTCCGCGAATATCCACTCCTCCGTCAATGGCGTGGTCGAAACGGTCACCGATCAGCGCATCGTCATCCGGGTCAAGGGCTGACGACGCTCCCGTAAGAAAGGCTGGGATAACGAATGATCTATGCAGTAGGCGTTATGGAACTGAAAAGCGTGCCGGTGGGCATCGAGGCGTGCGATGATGCGCTGAAATCCTCCGGTGTGCGGCTGATCTCGGCGCATCCGTCCTGCCCCGGAAAGTACGAGATCCTGCTGACCGGTACGATCTCCGACGTGCAGACGGCCGTCGACCACGTCAAGTCGAAATTTGCGACGTACATCCTGGATACGACCGTGATGGGCCGCATCGATCAAAACGTCGTGATGGCGCTGATGGGCGCGCAGCCCGAAGCGCCGCACGGTGCGCTGGGCGTGCTGGAAACGTACTCCGCCGCCAGCATCATCCTTGCGGCGGATGCCGCCGTCAAGGCGGCGAAGGTCGACATCGTCGATCTGCGGCTGTCGCGCGGCATGGGCGGCAAGGGCGTGATGATGATCACCGGCGAGGTCGGCGACGTGACGGCGGCGATCGAGGCTGCCGGCGATTATGCCATCCGTCAGGGGCTGCTCAGCAGCAAGTCCGTGATGGCCGCGCCGCACGGTGACCTGTGGCAATATCTGTAAAGCACCTTATCTTTACACGAAAAAGATGAGCCTATCCGGCTCATCTTTTTGTGCTATCATCGGTCAGTCGAACAAGGAGGGACCGCGCATGAACGAAACGACACGAACGACGCTGTATCTGATCCGCCACGGCGAGAGCGAGATGAACCGCGAGGATCGTTTTGCCGGGCATACGGACACGCCGCTGACCGCGCTCGGCCTGCGGCAGGCAGAAAGCACGGCGCGCTTTTTGGATGATGTCCCGTTTTCCGCCGTGTACGCCAGCGACCTGCGCCGGGCCTTCGCCACCGGCGCGGCGGTGGCGCGGCGGCACGGGCTGGAAACGATCGCCTGTCCCAGCCTGCGCGAGATCGATGCCGGGGCATGGGAAGGTCTGCCGTACCGCGAGATCTACGAGCGGTATCCGGCGGCGATCACCACGTGGTGCAACGATATCGGCAACGCCGCCTGCACGGACGGCGAAACGGTCGCGCAGCTGCAGCAGCGCATCCGCGCGACGATCGAGGACATCGTGCGCCGCCACCCCGGCCAAACGGTGTGCATCGCCACCCACGCCACGCCGATTCGCGTAATGGAATGCGTGTGGCGCGGGCTGCCGCTGGCCGATATGCAGCAGATTCCATGGGTGAGCAACGCATCGGTCACGATCGTGCGGTACGATCTCGACGGACAGGGCGGCGTGACCGGGCATCTCGTGCAGCGCGACCTGCACGAACATCTGGGCAGTGACCTGACCGTTTTGCCGCAGATCACTCTGTGATCAAAACAGGAAGGGATGGCTCATGAGCAAAACGACCCACCGGGAGAACGAGCGTGTGGTGCGCCGTTTCGGCGCGGATATCCTCGCCTCGCCGGGGATGCAGCGCGAGCGGCAGTTCATGCAGCATGGCAACGTCAGCGTGTATGCACATTCGCTGGCGGTGGCGGTGATGTGCGTGGCCATCGCGCGGCGGCTGCCGCTGCGGTTCGATACCGCCGCGCTGGTGCGCGGCGCACTGCTGCACGACTATTTCCTTTATGACTGGCACGATCCGGATCCCAGCCACCGGCTGCACGCCTTCCATCACGGCGAACGTGCGGCCAAAAACGCCGAACGGGACATCGGTATCGGCCGGATCGAGCGCAACATGATCCGCGCGCATATGTTCCCGCTCGTCCCGGTCGTGCCGCGCTATCGCGAGAGCCTTGTGCTGTGCGTGGCCGATAAGCTATGCGCCGTGCGGGAAACGTTCCGCCGCCGCAGATAACGAAAAGACCAAAAATGCCCGCCGGGCGGCTGGCGGGAGATGAAGGCACTGGGCAAAAAGGCGGGCGTGGAGCCGAAAAAGGTGTTCCCGCATGATCTGCGGCACTTGTTCGTCCGGGTGTTCTACGGCACGGAAAAGGACATCGCCAAGCTGGCCGATATCCTTGGACACAATAGCATCGATACCATTCGAATCTATATCATCTCTACCGGCGCGGAACACCGCCACTGCTTGGAGCGTATGCGGCTGATCGTATAAAAAAGCCGCCGATCCCGGCAGTTGGACTTGGACTATACCCCGAAAAACGGACAGTGAAAAAAGCACCTCCTGTTGTAGAATAGAAGCTGCAACAGGAGGTGTCGTCATGTCCGGACGATATACAAAAGCAGAAGCGCTCAGCGAAGAAGTGTTCCGGCGAAAAGCTATCGATCGCAAGCGGCTATGCTCGGTCGGCCGCGCAAAGATCTGCTCAGCGAAGAACAAAAGCGAAGCGATGAACTGGTCGAGCTGCGGATGCAGGTCGAACTGCTGCGGAATTTTCTATCCGAAGTTGGAAGGTGTTTATATTGCTTTTTTCGGGCAGCTGCTCCATTTTCGTTGGTTTCTTCGGGAAACAGATCTACGAGAACAGCGCTTTTATTCTGGAGAGTATGCCCTTCTTCCGGATACCCGCCATTTTTCGGAGCTGTTCTCCGTTTTTGTAGCCGTGCAGCTCCGCTTCCCTTATCATCTTCTCAGCCCTTGCCTTGTCTCCCTGCAGTGCGATCACGACCGCATAATTGGCATAAGCGAGCCAGTGATCGTACTCTGCCTTGTCGTGCAATGGCAGACCCTTTTCATAGCACCGGGCCGCTTGGTCGTATTCTCCGCGCATAATGTATATGGTGCCCATGTTCGTGTACGCCGCGGCCTCGTTGGGGTTGATCTTGAGCGCCGCTTCGTAGCACATGATCGCCTTGTCGATCTCGTGCAAGCACCTGTAGCATCTGCCGAGATCCGTCAGCACGCTGGAGTTCTCCGGGTCGTTTTCGTGGCACTCGATCAGGATCTCCAGTTCCTCGGCATATTTCCGGGCTTCGTGCAGCTGCCTCGCCCGTTCCAGCTTCTGAATGATCTCAGCGTCGGTCAGCTCCCGTATGGACACCCTTTCCTGAGCGTCCAGAATATACTTGCTTCCGCAGAACGCACACTCATAGAAATTCCCGTGTCTTTTCAGTTCGCTGCCGCCGCAAGCCTCGCACCTCAGCAGAATCATTTTTATTCCTCTTCTCTGAATACACTTTTCCGGATCCATATGCGGTCTGTTTTGCCTCGGTCCCGGCAGTCAGCATCATGCCGTGGGCCTCCTTGTTCTTGCGGTAGATGCCCATGCCGGTGATCCAAATGATGCGCTTCGCGCCGCTTTCGGCCAGAGCTGCCACGCTTTGTTCGTTGAGCGGCGGGCATTCAGCAGCCGGTGTAATACTTCGCTAAGCCCCCCTCAGCCGTTTCGCGGTATTTCGAGAACAGGTCGCGCCCCGTTTCGTACATCGTGTGCACGACGACGTCGAACGACACCTTGCGCGTGTAGGTAAGGAAATTCGCCAAGCTGAGGGCGTTGATCGCACGCATGGCGGCGACGGCGTTGCGCTCGATGCACGGGATCTGCACCAGCCCGCGCACGGGGTCGCACGTCAGGCCGAGGTGATGCTCCATCGCGACCTCGGCGGCGTATTCGATCTGGTCGAGCGCCATGCCGTGCAGCTCGGCCAAGGCGCTGGCCGCCATGGAGCAGGCCGAGCCGATCTCGGCCTGACAGCCGCATTCCGCCCCGCTGATCGAGGCGTTCGTCTTGATGATATCGCCCACGATCCCGGCCGCAGCCAGCGCGCGCAGGATCTGCTCGTCCGAAAAGCCGCGCCGCTGCTGCATATAATACAGCACCGCCGGCAGCACGCCGCAGGAGCCGCAGGTGGGCGCGGTGGCGATCACGCCGCCGGAGGCGTTCTCCTCGCTGACGGCGAAGGCGTAAGCGCAGACCAGCCGGTTCTCGCGCGTTTCGGCGCTTTCGTCGATATGGTTTTGTCGGAACAGCATCGGTGCCTTGCGCTGCACGTTCAGCCCGCCGGACAGCGTGCCTTCGGTGACCAGCCCGCGGCCGATCGCCGCCGTCATCGTCCGCCACACGTCGTCCAGATGCGTCCACAGGGCATCGCCCTCGCACTGCTCGGCATACTGCCACAGGCGCAGGCCGTTCTGCGCGCAGTGCGCCTTGATGTCGGTAAAGGTCGACAGCGGATACACGTCCGGCGGCACGTCGGGCGCTTCGCCCTCGAACACGATCTTTCCGCCGCCGACACTGACGACCCGCGTCGTGCCGAGCAGCCGATCGTCCCGATAAGCGGCGAGATCCAGCGTGTTCGGGCCGGGCAGCGCCGTTTCTTCGGTATCGAAAACGATATCGACCGGGCATGGGGCAAGCGTGCGCCGCAGGATCACGTCGGTCAGGTGGCCGCGCCCGGTCTTGGCCAGCGAGCCGTACAGCGTGACCGAAAACCGATCCGCCTGCGGATATCGCGCACGAAAACGGCGGGCGGCGCGCTCCGGCCCCATGGTGTGGGAGCTGGACGGGCCGGTGCCAATGCGGTAAAGCTCATACAGACTTTCCATGTTTCGTCCTCCCACTTATCGTCAGCCCACGCCGCGGCGGTACAGTCCGCGGGTGATCGGTCCGTCCAGCGGCGCATGCGCCGCATAGGCGGAAAGCACGGCGGCGATGCGGTCGCTTTGCTCCGTGGTGAAGCGCAGCAGCCCAAAGTCGATCGGCGGCAGCGCGTCGGCCAGATCGCCGACATACAGCGGCACGCTGTTGAACACCTGTGCACAGCCGCCGCAGCAGCGTACGGGGAACACCGTTCCGGTGCGGTCGATCAGGCCCTGCCCGGTGCAGCCGTGGCACGAGCCGACGGCCGCTTTGCGCGGGCAGTTGCGCGTGAGCATCAGCGGCTGACGGCCGTATACCGTCAGCCCGACCGGCAGCGGCGCCGGCAGCATGGCGCGCAGCTGGGCAAAGGTCAGCTCCGGCGACAGCGTCGCTGCCGTCAGCCCCTGTTCGCGATAAAAGGCCAGCGCGTCGCCGTTCGTGATGTTCAGGCCGAAGTCGCCGATCGCAGGCAGCCCCGCCGCACGTGCGAGCGGCAGCGCGCCGATGTTACCGATCAGTGCGGCGCACGCCCCGGCATCCGCCGCTGCGGCCAGCGCGCGGCGGATGTGTTCTTCCTCGCCGAACATCCCGCGCGGCACTTCGACCGCTGCCGCCGTGCCGGCGGCGCGGAGCTTGTGCAGCGCTTGCGGCGGCGTCGACAGCGGGACGACGAGCAGATCGGCGCCTGCCGCGGCCGGCCACAGATCGGCGTCCGGCAGGACGACGACCGTTTTCGGCACACCGGACGGAGCACAGGTCGGCAGAGACGGCGCGGCCGCGGCCGGAGAAAACGGCACGGGCGGCGTATCCTCGCGCTGCCTCAGCAGCGCATCGAGCGCCTGCCGCCGCAAAGCGTTGAGTGCCGACATCGCCACGGTCAGGCCGGGGGCGATGCTGCACCGCACGCCGTCCGTCGGCACGAAGAACGGCGTGCCGCCCGTTTTTTTCAGCTGCTCGGCGGCGCGCTGCGGATCGAGCGGGCGGTGCTGCGCCGGTTCGGCCGCCGCGCTCTCGGCGCGGGCGGAACGCCCCTGCGCGTCCGTCGCCGTCAGGCTGACGCCGCCCTCG
>JAJXDX010000049.1:0-4409 GCA_021640185.1 Oscillospiraceae bacterium
ACCATGCTCAGCTGCTTGTACAGCTGCGGCGACTGCGGCAGGGCATAGAACTCGCCGTTATGCACCCGGCTGGGCACGAGGAAGTCGCGCGCGCCCTCCGGCGTGGATTTGATCAGCATCGGCGTTTCGATCTCGATGAAGCCTTGGCTGTCGAAATAGTCGCGCGTCGCCTTGGCGATCTTGTGGCGCAGCAGCAGGTTGCGCTGCAGATCCGGACGCCGCAGATCCAGATAGCGGTATTTCAGCCGAACGGATTCGGCCGTCGAGCAGTCCTCGGCGATCTCGAAGGGCGGCGTTTCCGCCCGGCCGAGGATGCGCAGCTCCTCCACCGCGATCTCCACGTCGCCGGTGGGCAGCTCCGCATTGCGGGAGGAACGCACCCGCACCGTGCCGCGCGCCGCGATCACGAACTCGCTGCGCAGCGTGAACGCTTTGTCGAACACCGCACGGTCGGTATCCTGATCGAACGCCAGCTGCACGATGCCCGTGCGGTCGCGCAGATCGACGAAGATAAGCTGGCCGAGGTCGCGCTGCCGCTGCACCCAGCCGAACACCGTCGCCGGCTGCCCGGCGTCCTTTTCACGGAACGTGCCGCAGTAGGCGGTGCGTTTCAGTCCTTTGATCGTTTCTGCCATGGTGATCTCCTCTTTCCTTGTCCCCCTGCGTGTCGTCAGGGTCTTTCTGCCACCTGCATGAACAGCCCGTCCGGCGCTTTTCCGGCCGCCCCGTCGGTCAGGTCGCGCAGCGCGCCGTACAGATCGTCGATCGCCGCCTCGCTGCCCTCACCGGTCTTCATGTCGCGCAGGCGCACGCGCCCCGCGGCAAGCTCGTCATCGCCGATCACGGCGGTGTAGCGCGCGCCCAGCTTGTCGGCGTATTTCATCTGCGCCTTCAGCGAGCGGCCGACGATGTCACATTCCACGGATACGCCGCCCTCGCGCAGCTGTGTGGCCAGCGCAAAGCACCGCATGGCGGCCGCCTGCCCCATCGATACCAGATACAGGTCGCAGCGCGGCGGCTCCGGCAGCGGGCAGTGCTGTTCTTCCATCAGCATCAGCAGCCGCTCCAGCCCCATCGCGAAACCGAGGCCCGGCTGCGGCGCGCCGCCCAGTTCCTCGATCAGCCCGTCATAGCGGCCGCCCCCGGCCACGACCAAACCGTTGTCCGCCACCAGCTCGAACACCGTGCGGGTGTAATAGTCCAGCCCGCGCACGATGTGCGGATCGACCGTGAAGGCGATCCCGGCCGCCGTCAGGCAAGCCTTGACGGCGGAAAAATGCGCCGCGCAGTCGTCGCACAGATAGTCGAGCATCACCGGCGCCTCGGCCGCGATGGCGTGGCACACCGGGGATTTGCAGTCAAGGATGCGCATAGGATTGCGCGTAAGCCGGCCGCGGCAGGTCTCGCACAGCTCGTCCTGTCGGGCGGTGAAGTATGTGCGCAGCGCCTCGTGGTACCGGGCGCGGCAGGTCGGGCAGCCGATGGAGTTGACGTGCAGTGCCACCCCGTTCAGCCCGAACGCCCCGATCAGCCGCATCGAAAGCGCGATCACCTCGGCATCCGCCTGCGGCGCAGCCGCGCCGAAGCACTCCACGCCGAACTGGTGGAACTCGCGATAGCGGCCCTTCTGGCTTTTTTCATAGCGGTAGCAGGACGTGACGTAAGACACCTTCACCGGCAGCGCACCGGCCAGCAGCCCGTGCTCCAGCACGGCGCGCGCCGCACCGGCCGTCCCCTCGGGACGCAGCGTGATGGAACGTCCACCCTTATCCTCAAAGGTGTACATCTCCTTCTGCACCACGTCGGACGTCTCGCCGACCGAGCGCAAAAACAGGTTCGTATGCTCGAACACCGGCGTGCGGATCTCGCGGAACCCGAAGTCCTGCGCGATCTGCGTCGCCGTGCGCTCGATATACTGCCAACGGTAGCTGTCCTGCGGCAGCACATCCTGCGTGCCGCGCGGTGCCTGTGTGATCAGCTCCATAGGATCCTCCCCACGTTATCTCGTCCGTTTTTCGTCCGACGGATGCTCCCCCGCGGACAGGCAAAAGGGCTGACGCACCGCGCCAGCCCGCAGGCGGCGCGCTCATCGCCCGCACGCCCGTGTCCCGGTGTTATTTGCCGGGGTTCACGATGTTGCGCCACTCCAGATCGCCGCGCTCCAGCCCACGGATCAGCACCTCGGCAGAGGCGATGTTCGTGGCATAGGGGATGCTGCGGATGTCGCACAGGCGCAGCATATCGGCGTCGCTCGGCTCGCTCGATTTCACGTTCATCGGATCGCGGAAAAACAGCAGCAGATCGATCTCGTTGCAGGAGATGCGCGCGGTGATCTGCTGGTCGCCCCCCTGCGACCCGCTCATGTACCGGGTGATCTTCAGGCCCGTCGCCTCGCTCACCAGCTTGCCGGTCGTGCCCGTGGCACACAGGTCGTGGCGGCTGAGGATGCCGCAGTACGCGATGCAGAACTGCACCATCAGTTCCTTTTTTGCATCATGGGCGATCAGCGCGATGTTCATGATAATTCCACCTTTATAATAAAATACAATGAAGATACAAGTTCTGTCTGCGGCTCACATTTTTTCCAGCCTTGCCAGCGGGACGCTCTCGCCAAGGAAGCGCCGCGCGATGTTCGCAAAGCACAGCGCCGCATGGCAGTCGGCGGGCAGCGGACGGCCGTTGGCGTTAGCCACGGCGACGGCCTCGTCCTCGGGAACGATCCCCAGCAGCCGGATCCCGGCAGTGTCGATGATCTCGTCGACGTCGGGCATGGAACCGTCCATGACCTTGGCCGGACGCAGCCGGTTGATCAGCAGATGCGACGGGATGCGGCGGTCGTCCAGCAGCCGCGCCACGATCTGCGCGTCGCGCGCGCACACCGTGTCCGGCGTGGTCACCACCAGCGCGCGGTCGGCGGCGGCCACCGCCGTATCGAACCCGCGCCCCAGCCCTGCCGGGCAGTCGATGATCACCCGGTCGTAGTGCCCGGCCAGCCCGCGGCACAGCCGCCGCAGCTGCGCGGGGGAACACATCGTTTCCCGGATGACGGGGGCCGGCAGGACGAACACGTTCGGGCACACGGGCGATGGATAGATCGCCCGCACCGGCTCGCACCGTCCGGCGAACACGTCGGACAGGTCGTACATCGCCGTGCCGCCGATGCCCAGCATCAGATCAAGGCTGCGCAGCCCGGCATCGGCATCGATCAGCAGCACGCGCCCGGAAAGGCGGGACAGTGCGTACCCCAGTCCGGCGGTCACCGTCGATTTTCCGGCGCCGCCCTTGCCCGAGGTCACCACACATATCTCACTCATAAGCACGCTCCGCTCCGTATCTGCTGTTATAAAGGAGTATACCACAGTTTTTTCTGCTTGTAAACCCCGCAATTCGCCGAAAAATGCGCTCTCCGTTTATGGCAAAAGCACAGCGCTCTCGGTGGGCGTTTCGCCTGTCTGCTTCCCGGCGAAATACGCATCCAGCACCTTTCGTGCCACCTGTCCCGCGCCGGAGGACGTGCCGTTCTCCATCACCACCGCGATCGCGATCTCCGGATCGTCCGCCGGGGCATAGCCGATGAACGTCCCGTGATCCGACCGGCCGGAAAAACCGGTCTGCGCCGTGCCGGTCTTGCAGGCCAGCTTGTAGCTGACGCCCCTAAAATACCGGGCGGCGGTGCCGCCCGTCTGCGCCACCTGCAGCATACCGGCCTTCACCGTGGTCATCGCCTCTTCGCTCCACCGGACGGTGGCGGCCACCTCGGCGGGCACGACCGTGTCCTCGGTGCCGTCGAAGCTGCGCACCGCCTCGATAAAGTGCGTTTTGTACCGCGTGCCGCCGTTCGCGATCATCATCGTGTACGCCGCCAGCTGGATCGGCGTGTACGTGCCGTTCTGCCCGATGGCCAGCCGCAGATAATCGCCCGCGACCCATGTCCCGCCGGACGCCCGGACCGAATCGGCCGTGCTCTGCAGGCCCTCCGCTTCCGGCAGCTCCACGCCCGTCCGCTGCCCGAAGCCGTACAGCGGCAGGTACGAAAACAGTTTATCGTTCATCTGCCGCCCGACGTCGTAGAAGAAGATGTTGCACGAGCGGCGGATCGCCGTGATGACGTCGATGTTGCCGTGCCGCCCCATGCACTTCGGCGTGTACGTCGGCGCATAGTAGTCGTAGACGTAGTTGCACATGATCTTGGTCGAAGGCGTGATGATTCCCTCGGTCAGCGCCGCCAGCGCCACGCCGGGCTTGAAGACCGATCCGCAGGGATACGCCTCCCTGAGCGCCTTGTTGACCAGCGGCCGCTCCGGGTCCTTACTGTTTTTCTCGTAATCGGCGGAATACGTCGCCGGATCGAAGGACGGCCACGAGGCACAGGTCATCACGCCGCCGTTCTTCACGTCCAGCACCACGAC
>JAJXDX010000049.1:4419-9278 GCA_021640185.1 Oscillospiraceae bacterium
CCCTTTGCCCTCATCCGCGGTCGCCCGCTGGGTCTTGATCTGCTCGTCCAGCGCCTCCTGCGCCGCCTTCTGCAGGTCGTAGTCGATGCTCAGGATCACCGACTGCCCCGGCACCGGCGCAGGATCGAGTTTTTCGCCGATCACCGTACCGGAGGAGTTTTTCGTCAGCACGCGCTTCCCCGCCGTGCCGCGCAGAACGTCCTCCGCCGCCGCCTCGATGCCTTCCTTGCCCAGCCGGTCGTTGTAGGAATACCCCTTGTCCTTCAGCGCGCTGTATTCCTCGGCATACACCGGGCCGATGCGCCCGATGATGTGGCACGCGACCTGTCCGGCCACGTATTGGCGCACCGGCTCGGTGATCACATCCACGCCGGTGAACTCGGCCGTGTTCTCCACGATCTTGTACATCGTTTCGCTCGAGATGTCGGAGGCGAATTTGTACGGCGCGGTCGCGCCGAAGCCCGCCCGCTCCATCGTGTAGCGCACCCCGGCCAGCAGACGCTGCTGCGCCGGCTCGTATTCGGCCAGCGCATACTTGTCGATCATCTCCGTCATGCAGTTGTCGGCCGTGGCATAGGCCGCCATGCGCAGATGGTCACGCAGCCGGTCGGCGGCGCTGTCGCTGTCCGCCGCGAAAGCATAGGGCCGCTCCTGCCCGATCGGCAGCGAGTCGTTCCATTCCTCATCCTGCTGATCAAGCAGCACGATCAGGCGCAGCAGCGCGTCGTTTTGCGCCTTCTGCGCCTCGTCGCTGCTCCCGTGCGGGAAGTAGTTATAGTCCAGCGTCACGGTATAGCTCGTGCGGTTGGTCACCAGCGGGATCTGGTTGCGGTCCAGGATCTCCCCGCGTGACGCCGCCACGGAGATGGAGGTCTTGTACCCGGTGTCCACCAGCTCGGCGTATTTATCGCCGTCGATGATCTGCAGCTGGAACAGCCGCACGGCGAACAGCCCAAAGATCACACCGACGCACACGATCAGCGCCGTCAAACGGCGCAGATGCGGCCGCGGCGCGCGGTCGTTCCTCCCCGGCATGGCAGGCCCTCCTTTCCCGTGATCGGATCAAAAGCGTTTCATTGCTCGCGCCCGTGCCGCCGCACGAAATGTGCCAGCCAAAGCACCGGCCAAAACAGCAGCGGCGCCAGCAACATCGTGTACAGCGCGTCCGGCAGCAGCACCCGCAGCAGCACGGACAGCGGCCGCTCCGTACCGGCCAGCACGAAGAAAAACAGCCAATCCAGCATCGTCCACAGCAGGACCGTCCCGGCGCACAGCAGCATCGCGGTCGAAAAATTCGCCCGCAGCAGCCATTCCACCAGCAATCCGCAGCACAGCCCGGTCAGCATCAGCACCAGCGCATCGAAGCCGAACAGCCGCAGCGAAAGGATATCCCACAGCAGCCCGGCAAAAAACCCGGCGACCGCACCGCCCTTGCCGCCCTCGAACGTCGCGATGCACGCGACGAGCACCAGCAGCGGCAGCGGCCTTGCCCCGAACACCGACGGGAACGCGCGCGGCGCGGTCTGCAGCAGCAGCAGCACGATCTCCGCCGCGCCGTACACCAGCCATGTGATCAGCGTCCGCCGACGGATCAGTCCCGCCAAACGAGGTAGACCCATCCCGCCGCCTCCTTTCGTCCGTTCGCCCGCGTCATTCTCCCTGCCGCTCGAACGAGGTGATGATCATGACCTGCCGCAGCTCGCCGATGTCGGCGAACAGCTCGATCTCCGCATCCAGCGTCATGCCGTCGGAGGCCGCCGTGATGCTGCGGATCCGCCCCATCGGCAGTTCGGCGGGATAAACGCCGCCGATGCCGGAGGTGATGACGATGTCCCCCACCGACGCGCCGGAGGTGCGCTCCAGCGTCGCCAGCCGCAGGATCCCTTCTCCGGCCTGCTCCACGGTGCTGCCGTTCGTATACGCCGTGTCGCCCGTGCGGCTGATCTGCACGGTGACGCGGCTGCCGGGATCCGTGATCGTGCGCACCTTGGCAAAGGTCAGCCCGACCTCCTCCACCACGCCCACCAGATAGCCGCCGGTCGTCACCACCGGCGCACCGGCCGCGATCCCGGCATTGCTGCCGGAACCCACCGTGAAGTTGCCGTAAGCATCGGCCGGGTCGCGCGCGATCACCCGCGCGGAGGCAAAGGCGTAGTCCGGGTGCTGCTCGTGCAGCCCCAAGATCTCGTTATACCATTCGTTCTGCTGCTTGAGTTTGTCGTAGTCCACCTGCTGCCCGATCAGTTCCGCGTTCTGCTTCTCCAGTTCGGCGATCCGCTCCTGCAGCCGTCCCGTGCCGCCCAGATCGTGGAAAAAGCCGCCCACGGCATCGGACACGCGCGACACGACCGTCTGCAGCGGCGTGACCACCGCGCCCGCGATGGTCGCGGGCAGCGTCGCCAGCCCGCCGGTCGTCGCGGCATAGATCATCACGCCCACCAGCAGCAGCGCCAGTACGCCGACCAGCTTGGCCAAAAAACTCTTCAAAAATCTCTTCACCGGCGCGCTCCCTTCTCCTGCGTCGCAGGCAACGTTCTCTACCGTGAAAAACACCTAAAACCGGGCAGGCGGCCAAGACCGTGCCCGGTTTTCGTGCAGATGACGTCAGATGCGGCGGCTGGCGCGGAAATTGCTGGTCATGCCCAGATCCAGGCACTTGCCCGTGCCCATGACCACACAGTCCAGCGGGTTTTCGGCCACCAGCACCGGCATCCCCGTTTCGCGGTTGACCAGCATATCCAGCCCGCGCAGCAGCGCGCCGCCGCCGGTCAGCATGATGCCGTTGTCGATGATGTCGGCGCTCAGCTCCGGGGGCGTGCGCTCCAGCGTAGACTTGATCGCATCCACGATCGCGCTGACCGGCTCGGCCAGCGCCTCGCGCACTTCCTCGGCGCTGATCACGATGTTCTTCGGCAGGCCGTCCACCAGGTTGCGCCCCTTGACGTCCATGGTGGACTCGTTCTCGTACGGGAAGGCGCTGCCCAGCTTGATCTTCAGATCCTCGGCCGTGCGCTCACCGATCAGCAGGTTGTACTTCTTTTTGATGTAGGAGATGATCGCCTCATCAAAATCGTCGCCCGCGATGCGCACGGACTGCGCCGTCACGATGTCGCCCAGAGAGATGACCGCGACCTCGGACGTGCCGCCGCCGATATCGACCACCATGCAGCCCGCGGCCTCTTCCACCTTCAGCCCCGCGCCGATCGCGGCGGCCATCGGCTCCTCGATCAGCTCCACCTCGCGCGCACCGGCGCTGCGCACCGCCTCGTCAACGGCGCGGCGCTCCACCTCCGTCACGCCGGAGGGGATGCACACGATCAGGCGCGGCCGGTGGAACAGCGAGGACTTGTTGGCCCGCTTGATGAAATAGCGCAGCATCTCGCTCGTCACGGCAAAATCGGCGATCACGCCGTCCTTGAGCGGCCGCACGGCGGAGATGGAGCCGGGCGTGCGCCCGATCATCTCTTTGGCTTCCTCGCCCACAGCCACGACTTCGTCTTTTTTGATGTCGACCGCCACGACGGAAGGCTCGCGCATGACGATGCCCTTGCCGCGGATATACACCAGCGTGTTCGCCGTGCCAAGGTCGATCCCGATATCCCGATTCAAAAACATGAGTAAAACATCCTTTCCCTGTATGCTCGCCGCCTTCTTCGCGGTCGTTAGCTAGTTTGACCCATTCTCGCTCCTATTATAATCGTTCTGGAAAAAAATCTCAACCCCGTTTTTCGATTTTTTTGCCGAAAACGCCGCTATTTTGCAAAATCATGCAAAAAGCGGAGCGTTTTGCTGCCGGGCAGCCCCATGACGGTGTAAAAATCGCCGCAGATCCCCTCGACGAAACGCATCCCGTATCCTTGGATGCCGTAGGCGCCCGCCTTGTCCATCGGCTCGCCCGTCGCGACGTAGGCGCGCGCCTCCTCCTCGCTCATCGGGAAGAACCGCACCGCCGCCGCATCGGTAAAGCCGTCCTCCCGCGCGATGCCGCCCCGTTCGTCCGCACGGATCAGCCACACGCCGGTCAGCACGCGGTGCGCGCGCCCCTGCAGGCGCAGCAGCATCTCCACCGCCTCATCGGCCGTGCGGGGCTTGCCCAGCATCTGCCCGTCCAGCTCCACCATCGTGTCCGCGCCCAAGATCAGCCGGCCGGGGAAGCGCCCCGCCACGGCGGCCGCCTTCCCGCGCGCCAACGCCTGCACGCGCTGCTCGTTCGTCAGCCCGGCCGGGACGTCCCCGTCCTCGGCGGGATATACCGAAAACGGCACCCCCGCCAGCGTCAGGATCTCCCGCCGCCGCGGCGAGGCGGATGCCAAGATCAGTTCTTCCATGTCAGACCTCCCCGCGTTCGCCTGCCAGCACGATCTCGGCGCACAGCTGCTCCAGATCGGCAAAGGTCGCGATCTGCGCCGCCCGGCGGCGGTAGCCCGCCGCGCCGCGCAGCCCGTTCATGTACCATGCCGCGTGCTTGCGCGCCTCCAGCAGCGCCACGCGCTCGCCTTTGTCGCGCACGGTCGCCTTCACCTGCCGCAGCAGCACCGTCATGCGCGTCGACAGCGGCGGCTCCGGCAGCAGCACGCCGTGCGTCAGGTAGGCCTCGATCTCGGCAAAGATCCACGGCCGCCCCAGCGCCCCGCGCCCGACCATGATGCCGTCGCACCCGGTGTGCTCCAGCAGCGCCGCGGCGCTTTTTGCATCCACCACGTCGCCGTTGCCGATCACCGGCACGCGCACGGCGCGCCTGACGTCACGGATGCAGTCCCAGTCCACCGGCGGCGCGTACATCTGGTCGCGCGTGCGCCCGTGCACGGCGATCGCGTCCGCGCCGCCCGCCTCGCACGCCAAGGCGACCTCCGTCACAT
>JAJXDX010000050.1 GCA_021640185.1 Oscillospiraceae bacterium
AACCGACGACGCCGTTGACGTATTGCAGGATCCGCAGCGCCTCCGCCGCCGACAGCTTGCCGTCGCCGTTAAGATCGGCGCGGGCGAACTGCTCGGCAGTCAGGTTGCATTTGTCGTTGATCGCATACAGCAGCATCAGCGCATCCAGGTTGTTGATCACGCCGTCGCCGTTGACGTCGCCCAGCGCGTCCGCGCCGATGCTCTCCTGCACCGCCACGGTGAACGGCTGCGCCGCGCTGCCCTTGAAGGTGGAGCTGACCCCGTCGCTGGCCTCGATATAATACTCCAGCCCCTCGGCCGTCAGGTCGGCGGCCGGAATGATGGCGGAATACTTGTCGTTAAGCTTGTTCATCCGCACGATCACCCACTCGTCCGTCCCCGCGATGCGGTAATACAGGTTCGCATACGCGATGTTCAGGTTGTCGGTGATCGTGGCGGTCAGGATCAGGTTGCTCCCCGTGAACGCGTTCGCCACCGGGCTGTGATAGATGTTCGGCGCCATGGTGTCCTTGCTCATGATCACGATCTTGCCGGAAGGCTCGGACTCGCTCATGTCGGTCTGCACGACGGTAAAGTTGTAATAATACACCACGCCCGGCTCCACCGTATCGTCGAACCACGTCATCGTGTCGGCCGGGATCACCGTTTTGTTCAGCCGGGTGTAATAGCCGTCCTTCGCCGTGGAGCGATAGACGTTGTACCCCATCAGCGTGGCAAAATCGTCCTGCGTCCACGTCAGCAGCACGCCGGTGTCCTCCGCCGTGCCCTGCATGATCAGCGCCTGCGCGGCGGTGGTATCGATCGTGAAGCAGAAGCGGCGGCGGTCGGTCATCAGATCCAGATCGTCGGTAGCGGAGCGGCCGTTCGCGATCGTGAAGTATTGCAGGCCGTTCTCGATCAGCGTGTTCAGCGTATAAACGCCCTCCCACGTGCGCGCGTCCGCATACCGCCCCTCGACCTCATAGTCGCCGTAGGGATAGGCCGAGCCGAAGCGCACGCTCAGCGGGATCTGCGTATCCATATCGCGGTTGAACGTGATGCGGAAGGTGACTTTTTCGTTGCCGACGGTGGTCACCGCCTCGCCGTTTTTGTTGAGCAGCGTCACCCCCGTGACGAACGGGAAGGTGTTCTCCGGCGCCGCCGTCAGGTACGGCGCATACATCAGCCGCGCATAGGTCGGCATATCGGCATAGTCAAAGATCTGCCGCCCGATCAGTTCCTCGTTCGTCGTGCCCCACCAGTTGCCGCCGATCGGGATCTCGGTATAGGACGATACGGTCGCGCCGGTCGGCCGCAGCCAATGCGACACGTCCGTGTCCGTCGCCGTCGGGTTCAGGATCGCATTGCCGAAGAAGGCCGGATTATACCGCGTTTTCTTCATATAGGCCGCATAGTCCGCCGCAAAGCTCTCCGCCGTGACCACACGCTCGATGCTCGGGTCGGTCTCCGACGGATAGATCACCTCGCCCGGATCGGCCGAATCGGTGCTTCCCTGTGCGGCATACGTGAACGGCACGCGGATCTCCTCGGTGTTCGTCACGCCGAACGCCGCCGTGATGCTGCCCGCCGGGAACACCGCCTCGTACTGCACGCCTTCGGCAAAGCCGCCGGCGCGGCCGATCGCCAGATCGACGCCGTTCCGGATCTCGCTCTGCGCAAGGATCTGCACGCCGTCGCCGTACAGTTTTGGTTCTGCGCTGACGACGGCCTTGTTGAACGACAGCACCAGCGCATCCCCCGTCAGCACGCCGCCGTTCAGCGAAGTGCCGGACAAGGTGACGCTCTCCTCGGCCTCCGGCGCCAACAGGATCGGCGTGGGAGCAATGTCAGTCCCTGCAGGAGCACCGGGGATCTGGTTTTGGTCGTTATATCCAAACCCGTACAGTAAGCCACTGTCCGTCGCAACATAATACGTCGATCCAGACCAGTAGTGGAGCCATACCCGCTTTGCATCCGTGATCATGGGGATGACTTTAATGTTTGATAATCCGTCGATCGTATACAACCGGCCATCTTTGATCCCGATGCCACGTCCACGTTCACCTATCGCCACAGTCTCCATATCGCTAAAAGCCGTAGACACGACTCTGATCATTCCATCGTCGGTTCTATAACACTTGATTTGACCGACCTCGGTGTAATAATAGCAATAGCTGCTGTCAGTATACCCGATCGATTTTACTCCTTCATCGAGCAAGACAGGCGTGCTGTTGCGTTTTCCGTTGAACTTGCCTGCAGCGTACAATTGGCCGTTCTCGGTCAGAAAAAATGTTGTGTAGTATGTCGAAACATCGACCACGTTCTCCAGTGGCACCTTCGTCGGTTCTTTCACCTCTTCGGTCGAACCCAGACCAAGCTGCCCGTTTTCGTTTCTCCCCCACGCATAGACTTCTCCGTCAGCAGTCACAACATAAAAAGAACGGTTATACACCGAAAGACGATCGATCGTTTTTCCCGCGAACTGATCGGCAAAAAGAACAGTCGTCTTATTAGAAACGTCAAAAAACGTTCCGTCACTTTTAATATAAAAATAGTTGTTACTTGCTTTGTTCAAACTCATCCCCCGCACATCTTCGTCGATCAGCGCAGGTGTGTAGTTTTTCCCGCTACTTCCCCACAGGTACAGCCTGCCGTCATCAAACAAAGCTAAATCGTTGGATCCATACGATTGGATATCCTTGACCCCCACCAATGCCTTTTCCGACACCACGACAAGGCAGGAAGCCGTCAAACCGCTGCGCTCATCGGTGGCGACCAGCGCGGTCGTCCCGGCGCGCTGCGGGATCAGCCGGCCGTTTTCGGCATCCACGGTCGCCACGGCCTCGTCGGTCGAACGATAGGACAGCCGCATCTCCGCTCCCTCGCTGCCGATCGCACGCGGCAGATCGGCTGCACCGTCCGCGAGCGACAGGCTGAGCGCCACGTTTTCAAACGTCAGCGAGGTCGCCTGGCGATACACGGTCACGGTCACCGTGTCCGTGATCGGTCGGCCGTCCGCGCCAAGCTCCGTCGACGTGACGGTGACCGTCGTCGTCCCGGAAGCGATGCCGGTGACCACACCGTTGTCATCCACCTGCGCCACGGACGGATCCTTGACCGTATAGGTCAGCATCCGGCGGGTGGTGTCCGCCGGGGTCAGTGCGCAGGAAAGCGCCGCCGTCTCGTCGATCGCGACCTCGACGGCTTTTTCGGTAAAGGCGATGCCCGTCAGCGGGACATGGTCCTTCACCTCCACGGTCACGTGGTTCTTCACCGCATGATCCACGGAAGTCACCCACACGTCCGCCTTGCCCGGTGCCACCGGCGTCACCAGCCCGTTTGCATCCACGGTCAGCACGCCCTTGTCGCTGCTCTCGTACAAAAAGTCGGCCGGGGACAGCTGCACCGGCGTGCACTGCGGATGCAGCTGCAGCGTCGTATCCATGTCAAGCACGGTTTGATACTGACGGAAGGTGATCTCCTCCGGCAAGATACGGCCGGGGATAACGAACAAAGCGTTATAGTATCCTACACGCTGCGCATACAGTTTTCCGCCGTAATAATAAAGCGTTCTGCCATGGCAGCCGTCCGTCACGCCCGCCCGCTGCAAATGCTCCGGCACCGGCGATCCGTCAGCCATCAGATAGCATTCTCGCTCCGTGTCGAACGTGATCCCGATGTCATAGGCATAGCTCGGAACCTCGGTCTTGTCATCGATGGCATTATAGAGATAAAGCATTCGGGTGAGCCAGTCATACTCCTCCTTGGTACGGAAAGAAACATAACCACCGCCTTTAGACTGACAATACATCAGCAGATCTTCATTCGGGATACTTGATAGGCCGCCGGAATAAGCGATATAAGAGTCACCGGTGGTTTCGTTATAATAAACGGTCACATTGACCTTCGAACTTCTTTCCGAAAGGCGCAGACTGCTGCTGCTGTAACGCTTGGGATCACTCTGATCGTTAAGGACATTTCCCAAAAACACGCTGTTCCTTACATTGCACTCGTTCAATCGCATGGCAGAATCCACAAAGATGCAAGTGTCTGCTGTACCAAGAAGCTCCGCCGGATCATAGATCGTTCCCAAGCGATAGAACACACATTTTTCGGCCAGTCGGATCTGCGCCAAATTAACAGCATTCCAGCTCTGAGTTGTGTACATGACACCTTCATACAACACCCTAACGGTCATTCTCCCGGCATAATTCTGACGGAACGTACAGCCATAGGCATAGCTGATGGATGTCGTGTCTGAACTCCCCTGTTTGTTCATGTTCGTCACGTCAGCATAACGCAAATTGATATAACCGTTATTAGCCTCGCCGAAGTCAACGACATAATCGCTCTTCAGCTCGCTGGGATAGATCATCACCGGCTCTTCCTTCGTGCCGTTGACAAGGAAATTGCCCTCCACGCGCAAAAAGGCGATGCCCTCCTCCGCATACGGATCCTTCGGGTCGTCGCTCCAAAACTGGATGTGCGTGCCCGGCTCCACCCGCACGGTCACGCCCGCTTGGATCACGGTCGCCCGCGGGATGATATACAGGCTGTCCTTCGTCAGCACCATGTCCTCCTCGATGATACTGGGCAGCACGCAGCCGCTGCGCACGGTGGTGTTCACTTTATCGTCGTTGAAGGTATAAGTCGTTTTGTCCTTGTCATCCAGCCCGTTTTTGCAGCGGATGCTCACATTGAAGGTGATCCGATAGTCGTTGGGGCAATCGTCAGCCACAGTGAAGACGAAGGGCTTTTTCCACCCGGTGTGCACCCCGTCGGTCATGATCTTGCCGTTGTCTTTGGTGGAATACGTGCCCACGCCCTCATAGTTGACCGTCCCGGTCTTGATCTGGATATACGGATCCTCGATCCCGGCCTGCGACAGCGTGTCGATCGTCACGATCGTGTCCTCGCTCATCCCCCAGCGGTTGCGCAGTGTCAGGCCGAGGGCGATCGTTTCGCCCGCGTCGATCACGCCGTCGCCGTTGTTTTTGTCGGACAGCGCGGGGTCGTCGAATATCGCAAAGCCCTGCACGTTCAGCTCCGGCTTCGGCAATTTGGTCAGCGCATCGTGCAGGTTCGTCAGCTGCGGAACGTTATGCGACACGTCTTTGTGGATACATTCCGGCCGATAGCCGGAGGTCGCCGCCAGCTGCCCGTAGATGAACTTGGTGGGATATTTGTCCCGGTCGGTGAATTCGCTGCGCAGGATCGCCGCAAAGGCCGACACCACCGGCGCCGCCATCGACGTGCCGCTGAGGAAGCCGTAGCGGTCGTTCGGCAGCGTGGAGATCATGCTCTCGCCCGGCGCATACAGCTCGTATTCGATGCCGTTGTACTTTTTCGCATCCCAGTTGGAAAAACTCGATTCCCGGCCGTAGCGGTCCACGCTCATCACGCCCAGCACATAGCTCAGCGCAGCGGGATAGTTGGGCAGCACATCACCGTTCCAGCCCGGCGCCGGCTCGTTCGGCAGGCCGTCGTTGCCCGCGGACGCGACCAGCACGCAGCGCGTGTATGCGGTGGCCAGCGCATCCTGCACCGCGATGGAGCAGGCGCTGCCGCCAAAGGACATATTGATGACCTCCGCGCCGTTCTCGTAGGCGTACAGCACCGCCTTGGCGATATCCGCTTGGTTGAGCGTCCCGTTGTGCGCCGCCGCCTTGACGGACATGATCTTGACGTTGTAGGCGATGCCCAGCGTCCCCACATGGTTGTGGCGCGCCGCGATGATCCCGGCCACGTGCGTGCCGTGGCCGTTGGTGTCGCCGCCGTTGCCCTTGCCGGTAAGGATATCCACCCCGTAATAGTCGTCGACATACCCGTTGCCGTCGTCGTCGATGCCGTTGCCCGGGATCTCGCCGGTGTTGACCCACATATTGTCCTTCAGATCCTGATGCTCGTAGTCGACGCCGGAATCGATCACCGCCACCACCACGCTCGGATCGCCGCCGCGGCGCTTCAGGATCTCGAACCCGTCCACGATGCCGCAATAATGGAAATACCACTGATCCTTCAGGCTGGTGTTCTGCATATACTGCGCGGCCGTCGCCTCGTCAAAGGAGCGGTAGTCGTCCAGCGCCGCCACCCGGATCTGATAGTTATATTCCGCCAGCAGCACCTCGCGCAGCTCGCGCACGGCGGCAAGCGCCGCCTTCGCGTCCGTCCCCTCGGTCAGCTTGGCCTCGTACCACGCTGCGCCCTCCAGCGGAACGATCTGCTCCAGCGCGCCGATGCCCGCGGCCTTCAGCCCGCGGGTCAGCGTCCCGTCCGCCAGCTTGATCAGGATGCTCTCGCCGGAGAACTTGACCTTCCCGTTCTCGATCAGCTCCGGATACACCTCGTCGAACGGCTTGGTCATCGCGCCGTCCTCGTCATAGGCGCCCGGATGCTGCGACGCGTCCGCAGACGTGCCGCTTTCCTCGTTTTTCTTCACCAGTCCGTTGACCAGTTCGTCCAGCTCGTCGTCGGACAGATCGCTGCCGTCGCGGCCGCCGAGCAGCTCCGCGATCAGCTCCTTGTCCGCGCGGCTGAGATCGGCCGTCCGGTCCTTCTCGTCCCCCGGCAGGCCCGCATCCGTGCGGATGGCGGCGGTCTGCGGACGGCTCTTGCCGCAGCTGGCCAGACCGATCGTCATCGTCACCGCCAAAAGCAGTGCCAATGCCTTTTTCAGCATCTTCATCCTCGATCACCTTTCTTCATCTTCGGTGTTTTGGCAAAACCATATGCTCCGTTTATCCGTATCGGTGCATAACAAGTTTTTGCTTTGCTACTATATCATATCACCTTTGTAAGCGATCGTAAAGTGATTTTGGCAGATCATACCATCGTCAAAGCGACGGATCGTCCGCCAAATTTATGCTTATTTTATCCAGATCGTCAAAAAACGGCTCATAGGCAGCCAAAACGAGCAGCGAGCTCCGAAACCCCCGCTCCAGCACCGACGGCTCGTCCGTGTAGGCCGTCCAGCCGACCGCGGCATACAGCGGCAAGATCTCCTCCGCACGGTATTCGGTGTATTCTCTGATCTCCATGTTCTCCTCCCCGGCCGTGTGCCGTACGGTCCGCCGCCCGGCGGCAAAACCGTGATCCTGCTAAAACATATTCTCGTAGCACATCGTTTTCGCTGCCGCAGTGGACCTTTACGACAGAGCGAAAACATCACTCCCATTCCGTGCGAATAGTGAACACCTTCGGCAGATCAAAGATCTGCTCTTTCAAAAAGAGCGGATAGAAGTATTCGTCCTTCAGCCTGTCAAACGCCAACCACTCGAATGCGTGCGTATGCTCCCCTTCGGTCAGCGTAAAACTGTCGCCTCTTTCCGACAGATCGGTATCGGAGATATCCATCAAAAAATAGATACACAGCTCGTGATAACGGGTACCGTCCACATCTTCCGTAAAAAATGCTTGGTTCAGCCACAAAGGGCGGCCGATCTTCGGGGTCACGCCAAGCTCCTCCCGGATCTCGCGTACCACCGCCTGTTCGGCCGTTTCTCCCATCCTGACCCTTCCGCCCGGAAGATAAAAGTACGGCGAACGTTCGTCATGCATTGCCAAGATCCGGTTTTTCGAGATGATCACTGCACACGCTCTGTAATTGAATTTCCGACCTTCCAGAGCGAACGAGATATCCATACACTGCCCCCTCAGACCATGCCAAGCTGTTTTCTACGTACAAAACAAGAAAAGATCCACCGTGACCCTATCGGGATCACGGTGGATCTATGGTGGAGACGAAGAGGATCGAACTCTCGACCTTACGGATGCGAACCGTACGCTCTCCCAGCTGAGCTACGCCCCCAGACGACTTTACTATGATACATCATTTCCCCGGTTTTGTCAAGCAAAAAATCGCATTTTTTCAAATTTTTCATCCCCGCAGGCGCGCCGGTCAACAGACCGGCGCGCCGAATGCGGGGACGTCCGGCGCATCCGCGCCGCACAGATCAGAAGAAGGTCATCTGGCTCGTTTCCGGCAGTCCGTCCAGCGCACCCAAGTCGCGCAGCGACTGGACGACGGATTTGGATATACCGGTGCGGCTTTGCAGATCGTCGCAGGAGATGTACGGGTCGTTCGGATCGGCAGCCTCGTACAGGCTCTTCGCCGCGGCCTCGCCCAGCCCCGCCACGGCGGAGAAGGGCATCCGGATCTTCCCGTCCTCCATGGTGAACTTGTACCAATGCGACTTGTACAGATCCACCGGCAGAAACACCACGCCGCGCAGCATCGCCTCAAAAATGACGTACAGCGCATCGGCCATGTTCTGCTCCTTGGCGCTGGCCTCCTTGCCGCGGGCGCGGATGTTGTCCAGCATCCCCTTGACCCCTTCGATGCCGTGCTGCACCGGCGCGGCATCGAAATCTTCGCCGCGCCCGGTGAAATAGGCGGCATAATACTCGGCCGGGCGGTGCACCTTGTACCACGCGACGCGCAGCGCCGCGATGATGTACGCGGCCGCGTGCGCCTTCGGGAACATATACTCGATCTTTTTGCAAGAATCGATGTACCATTCCGGCACGTCGTGGCTGCGCATCTCGCTTTCCATGTTCTCCCAGACCTCGGGCGCGACCTTGCCTTTGGCGACCATGCCCTTGCGCACCGTTTCCATGATCTTGAAGGCCATTTTCGGCGGCAGGCCCTTGTGCATCAGATACACCATGATGCTGTCGCGCGTACCGATCACGGTCGAGATCGTGCACGTCCCGGCGCGGATCAGATCCTGCGCGTTGCCCAGCCACACACCGGTCCCGTGCGACAGACCGGAGATCTGCATCAGGTCGGCGAAGGTGGTGGGCTTGCAGTCCATCAGCATCTGCATGGTGAAGCCCGTGCCCATCTCCGGGATCGACAGCGTACCGCTGTCGCAGCCCAGCTGCTCCTTCGTCAGGCCCAGCGCCTGCGGCGAGGTGAACAGGCTGTACACCGCCGGATCTGACATATCCACCTGCATGACGGGGATGCCGGTGTATTCCTCCAGATACTTGTAGATCGTCGGCGCGACGTGTCCCAGGTTATCCAGCTTCAGGATCGTATCGTGGATGGAATGGAAATCGAAGTGCGTGGTGATGTTGTCGGAATCGCTCTTGTCGGCCGGGAACTGCACGGGGCAGAAATCCTCGATCTCGTAGCCGTCCGGCACCACGACCATGCCGCCGGGATGCTGCCCGGTGGTGCGCTTGACATCGGTGCAGCCGATCGCCAGCCGGTCCAGCGCCGCCGGGCCGATGACCAGCCCGCGTTCCTCGGCATATTTCTTCACATAGCCGTAG
>JAJXDX010000430.1 GCA_021640185.1 Oscillospiraceae bacterium
ATGCATCCGGTACACCGACGGCAGGGAAAGCCCCGTATACGGCTGCGGCTGCGTTTCCAGCACGAAGTTGACGATGTCCAGCCTGCCTTCCCCGCCGGAGAAGAACCGGCACACGTTGCCCGTTTCCATGCGCTCACCTCTTTGCCACTATCATACGATCTTGTGCACCCCGCGTCAACCGTTTCTGACGATTTTCCATGTTTATCTGGAAATGCTCCATTGCTTTTTGCCGCCGATCGCGGTATCATGAGGGCACAGCGAAAAACGGAAAGGAGCAGCACGATGGAGAACCGAAAGATCCGCATCGGCGTCATGGGCGCCGGACGCGGCAGCAGCATGATCAACTATTGCGCACAGGCGAACAATGCCGAGGTGGTCGCGATCTGCGACAAATGGGAGGACGGCCTCAAACGGCAAAAGGAGCTGCACGCCGACCTGCCGATCACGTATTACACGAATTTCGCCGAATTCATCGAACACGACATGGACGCCGTCGTGCTGGCCAACTATGCCAACGAGCACGCGCCCTTCGCCATCCGCGCGATGAAGGCGGGCAAGCACGTGTTCTCGGAGGTGCTGCCGGTGCAGACGATGAAGGAGGCCGTCGAGCTGGTCGAGGCCGTCGAGCAGACCGGCAGGATCTACGCCTACGGCGAGAACTACTGCTATATGCCCGCCCCGGTCGAGATGCGGCGGCTGTACCGTGCGGGCGTGCTCGGCGAGTTCGAATATGCCGAGGGTGAATACATCCACAACTGCGAGAACATCTGGCCCGCCATCACCTACGGCGAACCGGATCACTGGCGCAACACGATGTATTCCACGTTCTACTGCACCCATTCGCTGGGGCCGATCGTGCACATCACCGGCCTGCGCCCGGTGTCCGTGACCGGGTTCGAGTCCACGATGAACGCCCGTAACCTGCGCGTCGGCAGCAAAGGCGGCCAGTTCGGCATCGAGATGGTCACGTTCGAAAACGGCGGCATCGCCAAAAGCATCCACGGCGACCTGTACAAAAACTCCATCTGGTACACGCTGTACGGCTCCAAGGGGCGCGCCGAGTCGGCGCGCGAGGACGCCGAGAACGGCGACGTTTCCCGCGTTTATCTCAACGTCGACGAGTACGACGGCGAATATCCGGAGCACGACCGCGTGCAGACCTATCAGCCGAAGGACGCCCTCTCCGTCGACGCGCAGATCTTCGGTCACGGCGGTTCCGACTTTTACTCGATGTATCATTTTGTCGAAAAAATACGCGGGGACGAGAGCGCTGACGTGATCGACGTGTACGAAGCGCTGGATATGTTCCTGCCCGGCCTGTTCGCCTACCGCTCGATCCTGGCGGGCGGCGCGCCGATGGCGATCCCAGATCTGCGCGACAAGGCTGTGCGCGAGCAGTATCGTGACGACACCGCCTGCACCGACCCCAAGGTCGCTGGCGACCGGCTGCTGCCCACGGCTAAGTTGGGCACGCCCGCGACCTTGGGGTCGGTGCAGGCGG
>JAJXDX010000431.1:0-692 GCA_021640185.1 Oscillospiraceae bacterium
GGATCTGACCGATCGGCTGCACGGCGAGCAGGGCTTCACCCTTGTGATGGTCACCCACAACGAACAGATCGCACAGATGGCGGACACGGTGATCCGGATGAACAGCGGCAGGATCGCCGAGGTGCACGCCAACGCGGCGCGAAAGACCGCGTACCAGATCGGATGGTGATCGACGTATGCTGATCGGGCCAAAAAACATCTGCAAACTGTTCGGTATCTCCGTCATCGCGTGCTGCGCCGTTTTCGTCTGCACGCTGTTCCTCAGCTATAACATCGACCTTGCCGCGGTCAGCGATCGGATCGCGACGCCGGCCGGACAGGCGATGTACGACGCGCAGGTGACGATGGGCCGGGTGGTCGCCGCCGTTTCTGGCGGCTGTCTGGTCGTGACGAGCCTTGTCATGCTGCTGTTCTATATCCAAAACTACATCGCCGAACACGGCCGTGAGCTGGGCATCCTCAAGGCGCTCGGCCTGCCCACCATACAGATCGCCGGGCATTTCTGGGTGTTCGGCCTGTCTGTCCTCGTCGGCTGCGCGGCGGGATACGCCGCCGGACATCTGTATCTGCCGTCGTTTTACCGGCAGCAGAGCGAAGGCTTTCTGGGGCTGATCGAGCCGCTTGCCGTAAGGCCGCACCCCGTGCTGGCCGCCGCGCTCGTCGCCGTCCCGGCGGCCGTGTTCGCGCTGATC
>JAJXDX010000431.1:702-1500 GCA_021640185.1 Oscillospiraceae bacterium
GATCTCAGTGCTGTTCGCCTGCCTGCGGCTGAAGGCGCCCGTGCTCGACCTGATGCGCGATAAGCAGCGGTACGTCCGCGCAAGGCACGGCAAGGCCAAAGCAGCGGACGTTCCTTTTCTGCAAGATCTGCGCAGCGCGACGCGCAAAAGCCGCAAGTCTCTCGTGTTTTTCGTGACGTTCTCGGCGTTCTGCTTTTCGGCCATGGTGCAGATGTCCTTTTCGATGAACGACCTTGCCGGCGAAACGTTCGCCGTGATGGTGCTGTCGATCGGCCTGATCTTGGCCTTCGTCACCCTGTTCCTCTCCCTCTCCGCCGTCGTCCGCGGCAACGCCAAAACCGTCGCCATGATGCGGACGTTCGGCTATGACGGGGCCGTCTGCAGCCGCTGCATCTTGGGCGCTTACCGCCCGTTCGCCTGCCTCGGCTTCGCGCTCGGCACCGGATACCAATACACGCTGCTGCGGCTGATGATGTCCGTCGTGTTCGCTAAGATCGGCGAGATGCCGGACTATCGGTTCAGCATTCCGATGTTCCTCGTCACCTTGGTGCTGTTCGCCTTCAGCTACGAGGCGGTGATGGCGCTGTACGCCCGCCGCATCCAAAAGCTGTCGCTTGGCGCCATCATGGCGGAATAAACCACAAAACAGCGTCCCCGCCGCAGCTTTCGCTGCCGCGGGGACGCTGTTCATTTCTGCCGTCAGGCCGTTTTCTCCGCCGGGGATACGCGCACGCATAGCTTGCCGTCCGCCATGTCCACCGTCAGCACGGAGCCGGGCGCGGGGTCGTCGCGCAGGAT
>JAJXDX010000432.1 GCA_021640185.1 Oscillospiraceae bacterium
CGTGGAGGCCGACAAGGTCACCGTGCAGCAGATCGACGACTGGCTGGCGCTGGCGCCGCCGACGCCCGCCGCATCGTCCGGCAAGATCGTCAGCGGGTACGAATGGTATTTTGCCTGCAATGTGCCGGACAGCTATTACAACACGCTGTCCGTCGGGCGTGAGTTGTCGCTGCGCATGGCCTTCGTGACGGACGACGACATCCCCGTCACGGTCACGGCGGTCGACCGTGCCACCGACGGGCGCATGGCGGTGGTGTTCCGCTGTGCGTATATGTCGCAGGCGCTGTCCACCGTCCGCCGTGAGGACGTGCAGATCCAACTGGTCCGGCACACCGGCCTGCGCGTGCCGAAGCGCGCGATCGTGATCGGCGAGGATATGCAGGCGGGCGTGTACGTTCTGTCCGGCAACATGGTGCGTTTCCGCAAGATCGAGCAGCAGTTCAGCGAGCCGGCGGACTACGTGATCTGCACGCAGACGGACGAGGCGGGCTATCTGCATCTGTATGACGATGTGATCGTGGAAGGGAAGGGACTGTATGACGGAAAGATCATCCGCTGATGCGGCGCTGCGCGACCGGCTTTGCCGCGTGGAGGAGAGCATCGCCCGCGCCTGCGCGGACGCCGGGCGCGCGCGTGACGAGGTGACGCTGCTGGCCGTGACCAAGACCGTGCCGATCGACGATATTTTGGCGGCGATCCGGCTGGGCGTGCGCCACGTCGGCGAGAACCGCGTGCAGGAGTACATGGAAAAGCGCCCGGCGCTGCCCGCCGGGGTGCGCACGCAGCTGATCGGTCATCTGCAGAGCAACAAGGTGCGCCGGATCGTGGGCGAGGTCGATCAGATCTCGTCGGTCGATACGCTGCCGTTGGCGCAGAAGATCTCGGCCGTGTCGGTGGAGCGGGGCATCGTGACCGATGCCCTCGTCGAGGTGAACATCGGCGGTGAGGAGGCGAAGTCCGGCGTCGCGCCGGATCGGTTGGAGGAGCTGCTTGCGGGCATCGCCCCGCTGCCCGGCATCCGGGTGCGCGGACTGATGACCGTTCCGCCCGTTTTGACCGAGGAAAAGGCGCGGCGCGAAGTTTTTTCAAAAATGTACCGTCTGTTTATTGACATTCGGGGCAAAAAATACGATAATATACATATGGACGAATTGTCTATGGGGATGTCCGGCGATCACCGCGAGGCGATCCTTGAGGGATCGACCACGGTGCGCATCGGCTCCCTGATCTTTGGCGCGCGGCAATATCCCGCGCGGATAATCTAAGAAACGGAGGGTCACCCGATGGGATTTCTTGACAGCCTGCTTGGCAGGAACGACATGGAGGACGACGAGGACGAGCGCGACCTGATGGACGAGGATATCGTCCGCAAGGGCGGTAAGGAGAAGCTGCCGGAGGAGCCGGAGCAGCCGAAGCGCGGCAACAAGGTCGTCAACATCCACGCCACGGCACAGCTGCAGGTCGTGCTCGTCAAGCCGGAGCGATTCGACGATGCCAG
>JAJXDX010000433.1 GCA_021640185.1 Oscillospiraceae bacterium
CGGCATACACGCGCAGCCGATAGGCCCGCTGCATCCCGTGCCCCGCCCGCCGCCACGAAAAGCGCGGCCGGGGATCCTCGACGGCCAACGGCTCGCGCTGCAGCTCACAAAACAGCGTCAGCGCCTCGTTTTTCGGCTCGTCCATGGTCAGCACCTCTGCCGTCATCCGGCATCATCACCGATGTCGATCAGCTCCCACAGCTCATCGAGCGTCACGTCATACTGGTTCTTGACCTCCTGCAGCGCCTGCGCCGCCGTCACCTTGCCCTGCAGGATCTCTCCCAGCTTGCTCTGCCACTGGCTGTCCACGGGGGAGGCGAACTTCATCGGCGAAACGTAGGTATTCTTCGCCGCCAGTTCGAACACCTTCAACGACTGCTCGTCGCGCACCCAAGACAGATAGGTCGACTCGTTGATCTGATCAAGCTCCGCCTGATCGGGGTACAGCGTGTCGGTCAGCGCGGCCAGCACCAGCGCGACCTTCTCCGGCTCCTCGATGCCGGTCAGCAGCGCCCAGCCCTGATACCAGTCGTTGATGGAAACGTACTCGTCCTTTTCGTCATATTTCGGGAACATCACGACGCCGTAGTCGTCCTGCATCCCGCCGTAGCCGTCCTTGTCGCCCATGCGCTGCAGGTATTCCGGCGAGAACCCGGCCCGGCCCTCAAGGAAGATCTTGTAGTCGTTGAACTCGGACTTGTCGGGGATGATCTTGTCGTTGCACAGGCCGACCATGAAGTCCATCGCGCGGACGCATTCCGCCTTGTCGGCGGAGAAGTGGACGCCGCTGTCATCCTTCGTGATCCAGTTCGAGCCACTGGTCACGCACAGGTCGTCATACAGCTTCCAGTCGTTGTTGATGCAGCCGTAGATCTGCTGCGAGGCCGTGGACAGCTTGGCGATCTTGGCCGCGATCTCGCGGAATTTGTCCCACGTCCACGTGCCCTCTTCCTGCCACTGATAGATCTGCTCGGGATCGTAGCCCGCCGCACGGACAAGGCGCTTGTTGAAATACAGCGCCGTGTTCTCGTACAGGCTCGTGCCCGTGGACACGGCCAACTGACGGCCCTGCAGCCGATAGTTCTCGTTCATCGCCTTGTCCCACTTGTCGGAGGACAGGTGCAGCTGCGCGTCATACTGCTTCAGGTCAAGGAACACGCCGTTCGTCGCCGGCTGCGAGAACAGGTGCGGTGCCGATACCTGCATGATGTCGAACGTGGGCTTGCCGGCCATGACGGCGTTCCACGCGGCGGTGTAGTTGTCGTCCTCCGACAGATCGATCGTGCAGTTGAACGCCTGCTCGATCTCCGCCACCCGGTTCATGAACCGGCGGCCGCGGTCGGTGTTGTTGATGGAATCCTTGCGGAACCCGTACTGATAGATCCGGATCTTCCGCCCGCCAAGATCGGTCGTTTCGTAGGAAACGTCCGGCGTCGGCTCCTTCGTCGTGCCGCAGCCGCCCATCGGCAGCAGCAGCATGACCGCGGCGG
>JAJXDX010000051.1 GCA_021640185.1 Oscillospiraceae bacterium
GCCTTGATGGCCGCTTTTAGGCTTTTTTCATCCAATGTCATCGCTTTTGCTCCATTTCCCGTCGCGTCCAGCGGTCAGCCAGCACGCCTCGTTATCGGTCCGGATATCCGGCTGTGCGGACGGCGCGTGCTGCGCCGTCCCGCTGTTTGCGCACACGGCAAAGGCGTATGCGCGCCAGCCGTCCTGCGCGGCCGTCGTGTCCGAGAATACGGCCATCCCGCCGCACCCGTCCGGCGGGATCTCGCCGGACGGCAGCCCTTCCGGCAGCAGAGTACATTCCGCCGCGCCGATCACGGCGATCAGTCGGCCGTCCGCGGCGCACCGCAGCGTCCCGCCGGGGATCGCGATCGGTTCGTCCGCCGTCAGTGTCCCGGCGTCCGGCGCATCGCGCAGGCCGAATGTCCACTGTGCATCCGTGGCGGCGTACACCGCCTGCGGCGCATAGTCGGCGATGAACGCCAGCACCGTCGCCGCATCCTGCGTGCCGCCGCCGGTGATCAGCACCTCCACCGTCGGGTCGCCTGCCGCCGTCAATGCACGGCGCAGGGCGTTCAGTCCGTCGGCATCACGGGCGACGGCGGCATAGCGGCCGTTTTGGCCGATGAGCAGCGCTGCTCCGCTGTCCGCGGGGACGGCGCACACGCGCGCCCGGTCGTGCAGACGGAGCGTGCGTGCTCCGCCCACGGCGACGCATAAGGCGGCCGCCACGATCAGTGTGCGCACCGCCGCCCGGCGGCGATGGTGCGCGAGCAGCCAAGACAGCACCGCGCACGCGGCGGTCAGCCAAAGCACCATCCAGTCGGCCCGCACCGGCAGGGTGGCGCTGCTCTCGCCAAGCAGGCGAGCGATGCCGCACAGGATCCGGCACAGCACGCCGGACACCCATAATAGCCCTGTGCCCACGGTGTTCAGCACCGGCACGGGCAGCAGAACGACGCCCGCCATGCCGGTGATCAGCAAGCCGGTCGACGGCAGCGAGGCTAACACGTTCGCGACCGGTGACGTCCACGAGATCTGCCGGAAATACAGCGCCGTCAGCGGCAGGATCGGCAGGCTGGCGCCCAGCGTGACGGCAAGGCTATCCAGCACGAAACGCGGGACGCGCCCGCGGCTTTTTGCTTTGCTCCATGCGGCGCTGATGCCCGGAGCGATCGCCAGCACGCCGAACGTTGCCCCGAACGACAATTGCAGCCCGATGTCGCGCCACGCGTGCGGGCAGATCAGCAGTAGCAGCAGCAGCGCCGCGCCGAGGGAATTGAGCCCGTCCGCCCGGCGGCGGAACAGGCGGCCGATCAGCATGATCAGGCACATCGTCCCGGCGCGCATGACCGAGGGCGTCAGCCCGACCAGCTGCATATACAGCAGGGTGACGAGCATCGTCAGCACCACGCGTGGCCGCCCGCGCAGGCGGCACAGCCGCAGCGCGGCGAACACCGCGCCCACGACCAGCGTCAGGTGCAGACCGGAGACCACCAGCAGGTGCGGCAGCCCGGACGAGTGGAACGCGCTGTCCAGCTCGTCGGGGATCTCCTGCTTTTCGCCCAGCAGCATGGCGCTGAGCACCGCGCCCTCCTCGCCGGGCATCCGCTGCCGCAAAAGCGAGAGCAGCCGCCCGCGCACCCGCTGCAGCGCGGGGACGTCACCGGCAGACAGCGTCTGCAGGCCGTCCTCGCCGAACACCGTCGGCATCGCGACGGCGAACACGTCGTCCGCCGCATAAGCCAGCGGCGGATCCGGCAGGCTCAATTTCACCTCGCCGTACAGCACCTCGTGCCGCTCCGGCACCAGCCGGTCGCCGTGGTACAGGCGCAGCCGCGTCCCGCGGCGCACCCGTGTGCCGTCCCCGGTCACCCGCACGGTGCAGAACTTCCCGCCGCCCAGCGTGTCGACGACCTCCATGGTCAGCGTTTCGGTCGTCAGGCACGCCTGTCTGGCGGGCAGATAGGTAAAGTGCTGATACAGCCCGCAGCGCACGAGGAACACCGCCGTCACGGCCAGCAAAAACGGCACCGTCGGGCGGCGGCGCAGCGCCGGGATCAACAGCAGCAGGCCGACCGGGATCAGCAGAAGAAGATGCGCCCGCAGCGTCAGCAGCAGCGGCGAGAGCAGGCAGACCGAAAGCGCCGCCGGTACGGCGATCAGCATCGGCCGGTGTGCGTTCGCGCCCATCCGTTCGGCCTTCCTTCGTCCAAAAATAGAAAAATGCGCCGGCAAACGACGCGTGGGTCGTCCGCCGGCGCGTCCGTGCGGGTCAAAGCTCCGGGTCCGGTTTGATCGTTTCGGGGGGCGTTTCCAGCAGGGACGGATCGCTCAAAAACTGCTTCATCCGGCGGAACGCGATCGCGAAATAGCTGCCGGAGCAGATGCGCTCGTCCATGCAGACGCCAAGCGGCATACATTTGTCGAACACGATCTCGCCGCCGCGGCGCTTCGGCACCTCGCGCGAGTTGCCGGCCGCCACCACCACGCTGGTCGTGCCGAAATCGTAGCAGTGATGGTAGATGTGGTTGGTGCGGATGCTGGCTAGGTTCGTGAACACCATGGAGCAGTGGAACGGGCTGGCATCGATGATCGACTTCGGCAGCATATTGTGCCGATCCATGAATTTGAGCAGGTTGACCGCGAAGCGCAGCAGCCCCGGGATCGCGACCAGCTTGCGGATCAGCTGCTCGGTCTTGTTGTCCTTGGCCTGCGTGCGGTTCTTTTCCACATATTCCTCGATCCGCCGGTTGACGTCGAAGATCGTGTCGTCCGGCTGCAGATAGATCTTGGACATCGTGCCGTCGTTGGCCTTATCGGTGTGGCTGCCCTGCAGGACGACCATGCCGATCGCGATCTCGTTGCGGGCATAGGCGCGCTTGTTGACGATGAAGCGGTTGATCGCCGGGTATTCCGCGATCATACGCTGATAAGCCGCCATGATGACGGCCATGTGGCTCATCGTGTGGCCCTCGCGCTTTTTTTGCCGCAGGTACGCGTCGATCGGCGCCAGCGGGATGTCCAGTGTGATCATATTCATCGAATCGCTGCGCGTGGCCATCACCTGCGCGGCGATGCGATACATCGGGTCGGTATGGCGCAAAAGCGCACCGTCGGCTCTTTTCATCAGCTGTCACTCCTGCGGCCGTGCATCGGATAAGGAGCGGGTGCTCCTTTTGCATACGACCATATCAAGTATAGCACGATCGGCGAAAAATGTAAAGGGATAGCGAAAAAATGCATAGATATACCTATCAAATGGTTTCGTGACGGACCTCGGTATTTTTCCGGTAGCGCTCTTGGACAAAATGTGTTATCATAGAGATACATCGGAGAACACAAGAGGGTGAGCGACATGGTCTTTGCCTACGGAGAAACGGAAGTTGCCTATCTGCGGCGGAAGGACAAGCGGCTTTGCGCGGTCATCGACCGCATCGGGCATATCGACCGCGCGGTGGACACGGATCTGTTTTCGGCCGTCGTCCATCACATCATCGGGCAGCAGATCTCGACCAAAGCGCAGGCGACCATATGGGAGCGGATGCAGAACGCGCTGGGTAAGATCGATGCCGAGACCGTTTTGGCCGCAGGCGTGCCGAGATCGCAGGGGCTGGGCATGACGTTCCGTAAGGCGGAGTACATCACGGACTTTGCCGAAAAAGTGCATACGGGCGCGTTCGACCTGGACGCCGTGGCGCACATGAGCGATGCGGACGCGATCCGGGCGCTGAGCGGTCTGAAGGGCATCGGCGTATGGACGGCGGAGATGATCCTGCTGTTCTGCCTGCAGCGGCCGGACGTTTTCAGCTTTGACGACCTTGCCATCCGGCGCGGGCTGTGCATGATCTATCACCACCGCGAGATCGACCGCGAACGGTTTGAAAAATACCGCCGCCGGTTCAGCCCCTACGGCAGTGTAGCCAGCCTGTATCTCTGGGCCGTGGCCGGCGGGGCTATCCCGGAGATGGCGGGCGGCAAGGCCGCAAAAACGACAGGGAAGGACGGAAAATGATCTATACCCAACGGTACATTTCGCCGCTGGGCGGCATTTTGCTGGCCGCGGGCGAGGCCGGGCTGACCGGCTTATGGTTCGACGGGCAAAAATATTTTGCCCGCGGCTTGCCTGCGCGGCATAGCGAACAGGATACGCCCGCTCTTTCGGCCGCCCGGCGCTGGCTGGACATCTACTTTTCCGGCAAAGAGCCTGATCTTCTGCCGCCGCTATGCCCCGTCGGCTCCGCGTTCCGGCAGGCGGTGTGGCAGATCCTTTTGCAGATCCCCTACGGGCAGACCACGACCTACGGCGAGATCGCACGGCAGCTGGCCGAGGAGCAGGGGCTCCCCCGGATGTCCGCGCAGGCCGTCGGCGGCGCGGTGGGGCACAACGCGATCTCGGTCATCATCCCCTGCCACCGCGTGGTCGGCACGAACGGCAGCCTGACCGGGTATGCCGGCGGGATCGACAAAAAGATCAAATTGCTGGAGCTGGAGCACACCGACATGACCGGCCTGTTCATGCCGAAGAACAGGTAAATAGTGTCTGCCGAAATGCCGCCGGAAAATTTTATTACAGCCCGCAAAAGGCTATTGTGCTTCCGCAAAGGCGATGGTATAATAAAGGCAGACAGACCGGTGCGCCCTACGGTTAGCGCTTGCTAACCGCTGGCGGCGAAAGCGCCCGGTCTGCGGCAAGATGCGGCCACCGACGGCCGAAAAGGAGCAAAAATGGAAACATTCTTTGGGATACTGATCCCGTTTTTGGGGACGGCGCTTGGCGCGGCCTGCGTGTTTTTGATGAAAAAGTCGCTTGGCGATACGGTGCAGCGCGCGCTGACAGGCTTTGCTGCGGGGGTGATGGTCGCCGCCTCGGTCTGGAGCTTACTGATCCCCGCGATCGAGCAGTCGGCGGATCGGGGAAAATTCTCGTTTTTCCCCGCGTTCATCGGCTTTTGGATCGGCGTGCTGTTTTTGCTGGCGCTCGATCACCTGATCCCGCATCTGCACGCCGGCAGCGATCAGGCCGAGGGGCCGAAAACCAAGCTTGGCCGCACGACCATGATGGTGCTGGCCGTTACGCTGCACAACATCCCGGAGGGGATGGCGGTCGGCGTGATGTATGCGGGCTTTTTGGCGGGGAACGCGCAGATCACGGCGGCCGGCGCGCTTGCCCTGTCGCTGGGGATCGCGATCCAGAATTTTCCCGAGGGCGCGATCATCTCCCTGCCGCTGCGCGCCGAAGGCGAGAGCAAAACAAAAGCGTTTTTCGGCGGTGTTCTTTCCGGCATCGTGGAGCCGATCGGCGCGGTACTGACGATCGTTGCCGCGCAGCTGATCGTTCCGGCGCTGCCGTACCTGTTGAGTTTTGCCGCCGGCGCCATGCTTTATGTGGTGGTGGAGGAGCTGATCCCCGAAATGTCGCAGGGGCGCCATTCGAATATCGGCACGGTGTTTTTTGCGGCAGGGTTCAGCGTCATGATGGTGTTGGACGTGGCCTTGGGGTAAAGGACGGACACCGCCGGGGGCGGGTGTGGAGAAACGGAGGAGCATCGCGATGGAGATCAAACGGTTCGATGAACGAAACGGCAAAAAGATCATGCTGCTGCACGGAACCTGATGTGCTGGCGGCAATTTGAGGACGTGATCCCGCTGCTGGCGGACACGTACGACGTGTATGCCGTCAGCTTTGACGGCTTTGACGGGACGGGAGAGACCACCTACACCACGGCGCAGGCGATATATCCCTTGGCGGTGCAGCCGACGATGCTGCCGCCGGTCATGGTGAATGTGCCGTTTTCAGCCACGTACACACCGCCGCCTTGTTGGGCATTGCCACCGTAGATAACTCCGCCGTTTATGTTTTTTGTGCCGCTGGTTTCATCCAGCACCCAGGAATCTGTGCCGTTAACCTTGAATTTGTGCTCTGCGGTGGGGTTGCTGTCGATGATGGTCAGATGTCCGCCGTCATTGACCTTGATAACACTACCGTCGGCGATGTCGCCCATTTTCAGCACATGACCGTTGAGGTTGATCGTGACTGCATAATCGACCTGCAGAGAGCCGCTTAGCTCAATGTCGCTTATCAACTTGATGACACTGACCTGAGCAGACATTTTTTCATACAGGTCGAGCTCTGCTTCGGCTTCGTTAGGACCGATGCTCTGGACGGCGACGGATCGCAGTGCCGTATCATCCGCCAGTGCTGACACTGGCACGATGCAGAGTAGCATACATAAGGTCAGCAGTATGCTGAGTGATCGTTTTTTCATATCAGATCCTCCATTTCATAACCTTATACAATATTCTTTTTCTTTTTTCGTACGATGTACATGAGCAAGCCGAGGTCGCCGATCAGCGCCGGCCCGGCAACGGCGCCGACGGCGATCAGCGCAGGCGAGGCTGCGGATGTGCTTGCGGGATCTGCGGCAGCGGCTGCGTCCGCGGCCGCTCTCACGCCGGTGTCCTTCTCGCCGATCCACCGATCGCCGTTTTCGCCGATGAAGGGGGACAGGCCGTCCTTCCCGTCCGCTCCGATGACCCTGCCGAGGTCGACCGTCCTGCCGTCGGTAAAGGTGAGGATGAGCGCGCCGCTTTCATCGATCTCCGCCTTGGCGATCCCGACGCCGTCTTTCCCGTCTTTCCCGTCTTTTCCGTCTTTACCGTCCTTGCCGTTCGTTCCGTTTTTGCTGTCGGCTCCGGCTTTTCCGGTGGCTTTGGCGCCGAGGGACGCCCAAGTTTTTCCGCCGTCGTCGGAGACGTACCAGAAGTTATCGTCGCCGATCTTCACCCGCGGGGTCGTGCCGTTCTGTCCGGCCTCGCCCCTGTCGCCTTTATCGCCCTTATCGCCGGTCGCCTTTACGCCGAGAGAGGTCCAGGTATCTCCCTCGTCATAGGAGACCTCCCACTCGCCGGTCGCGGTACCGATACGCAGTCTGGGCGTCACGGCGCCGGCCGCTCTGAGCGCAAGCTCGCACAGATCGCTCGCATAGTCGGTCTTGCCGTCGCCGTTGCATTGCTCGTTGAAAACGAACAGCCGATCGCCGCTTTCCGCATCCACATTTATGGGCAGAGTAAGCGTCATCGTTCCGCTTTCCGCGTCCGCATCGCCGATGTTTTTGAGCCTGCCGTAGTATTTTACGGTCTCGCCGTTCAGCACCATGGCGGAAATATACTCATGATCGCCCGTTTTTGCTTCCTTCACCGTCAATTTATGATCGTCTCCGTCATAGCCCAAAACAGCGGTAAGCCACATTGCCGTTTTTCCGCCGACGGCAGGGGAGGTAAAAAGCACTTTTGCACTGTTGATGTAAACAGACGGGCGGACGGCAAAGATAAAATGATCGCCGTACATAATGTCGATGTATTGCCCGTCGGCATCCACATAATATACGACTGCCGTAGCCCGGACCTCCCGAAGGACCCAGGCGCCGTTTTTCCCGAAGTTGCGGGGGCCGACCGTGCCGCCGGCGGCGGTAAAGTCGCTGTCTGTCGCCAAAAGAGAGGTGCGCCTGTCCGCATACCATTCGGGATCCTCGGTCTCGCCGCGGGAAAGGAGCATCACTCGGCCCAGCCGTTCTTCTTTCAGGGCCACCGCATCGAACTCTTTTGGGCTGAACGCCGCATCGGAGAACCCGCCCTCCTCGAGCTCGCTGTTGAGCCATTGTTTCATCAGGCAGTTCTGCCAGTACACATCATGGTACCATCCGTCTTCGCTGTGGTAGTAATAGGTATCCGGGATCTTATCCGAAAGAAGCCGCACCAGCCCTTCCGCATTGCGCAAAACGCGCCACTTGATCGGCTCTGTCTTAAAACCGCTCTCGCTGCCTCCGTTCATGTATCGCAGGCGGTGCCATCGTATTTATCTGCAAACAGGGCGACGCCCTGTTTTAAGACCTCCATCTGGGATCTGAGATAATATTCGTCCTCGAACATGGCATAGTGTACGCAGGCGCGGATGAAGATGAAGATCAGCGGCGTGATGGTCGTGCAGGGGATCCCGATCTTCGGCTCGAACTGCTTGGCATATGCGGTATAGCGCTCGTTGACGCCCTCGAAAAACTTCTTGCCGTGTTCGATGTATTTCGGATGGGTATAGATCTGATACATCAGCCGATATTTTTTGCCGTGCTCCCGCGCCGTCCAATAGGGGATCTCTTCGATGAACCGCATCACGTCCTTCGGATCGGTCGGGGCTTTTTTCATGAAGTCGTCCTCGACTTTCGTCATGCAGTAGGCGGTCGAGGATAGGATCAGTTCATCCACATTGCTGAAATAGGCATACAGATTTCCCGTCGTGAAGCCGCACGCGGCGGCTAAGGCCTTGATGCCCGTGCCGGTCAGGCCGTTTTCCGCATAGCAGGCAAAGCATTTTTCCATCATCTCGCATCTGCGTTCATTATGCTGCTGCTCCGTCATCTTCACCTGCACCGCTCCTTTTGATAACTGACCGATCGATCAATAACAGTATGGCATAGCGCTGCGGAAAATTCAATGATCGCTTACCAAAAAGATGTGAAAAAATAGGACAGTCGCCGCCGGAGCGGGATCTGCCCTTATCGGAGAGAAAAAATAATGCTCGGCAAGGGAAGAAGTGAAGAGTGAAAAGTGAATAGTGGAAAGTTGTATAATAAAATCGGACACCCAGAAGAGCGAAAATAGGATATCCTATCTTCAGAAAGGTGGAACGGATGGAAAAGAAGCGAAACTACACCAAGGCGTTCAAGGTGCAGGCGTGCGAAGTGGTGCTGAAAGAGCATCTGAAGGTCAAAAGCGTAGCTGACCGCATGGGGATAAACCATGTCATGCTGTACCGCTGGATAGAGGAGTATAAGACGTAAGTAAAGGAAATATCCCAAAGGTTACTTTCCCGTTCGTTGGTGTCGCCCAGATGTACCAAAGAGCAAGACGGCTTTGCACGAACATATACTTTGTGGAATACAGCCCCTGCGACGGATCGTAAGCTCCGGATCCGGGATCGATGGTGGGATCGAAAAAGCGCACGGTCACTCTGTCCGGTTTACTGGCCAGCAGGACTTTTGTGGCATCGGCACCGCCGACTCGCCAGCCAAGATGAAGCTGGCTGACAAAGGCGCGCACCCGGTTGCGAATCTGCACACCGCTTTCTGATAGAGAAGAATCGGAAGAATCGAGATCATCCAGCGGGAGCTCGTAAG
>JAJXDX010000434.1 GCA_021640185.1 Oscillospiraceae bacterium
CCGATCGTGATCGAGGTGCTTTCCGGCAGCTTTTTCTCCTCTGCCTTGGGCAGCGAGATCCGCAGGATGCCGTCCTCGAACTTGGCCGTCACATCGGCCGGGCGCACGCCCTCACCGACATAAAAGCTGCGACTGCACGCGCCGGCATAGCGCTCGCGGCGGATATAGCGGCCGTCCTTGTCGCGCTCGTCCTTATCCAGCCCCTTGGCGGCTTGGATGGTCAGCGTCCCGTCGACGAGATCCACCTGCACCTCGTCTTTTTTGAAGCCGGGCAGGTCGATATCCAGCTCGTACGTGGTATCCGTTTCGCGCACATCGGTCTTCATCAGGCCTTTGGCGTGCTTGCCATACAGCGGATCGTGGCCGCCGCGCGGCATCATCTCGAACGGGTCACCGAAAAAGCGGTCGAACAGATCTTCATGAAAAACAGTGGGCAGCATAAGTCATTCCTCCTATCGGACTTATCCATGCCGCCATACGGACGGCTGCGCGCCGCCGGTATCGGCGGCCGCTCCGGTGATCCGGGGCTCTCGCTCCGTTCCTTCCGGAGAACGCCTTTATTATAGCACAGTGATCAGCACTGTCAATAGGAGAGTGCTAATGTTTACAAAATATGCGATATCCGTTCATTTTTCATCCGATTTTTGCGCCGGGTCGGCCGCCGCAAGGCTTTGGCGGTAGTCGCTGGGGGAAACGCCGGTGGCGGAGCGGAACGCCTTGGAGAAATACAGCTGATCCGAAAAGCGGCAGGACAGGGCGGCCGTCTTGACGGACGAGCCGTGCGCGAGCAGCTCTGCGGCGCGGGCGATGCGGTAGCGGCTGAGATAGGCGCCGGGGGACACGCCGCAGCTGCCGATGAAGCAGCGGTGCAGCGTGGTGCGGCTGACATTGAGCGCCGCACACATCGTATCGATGCCGAAGGAGGGGCGATGATATCCGGCGCGGATCAGCAGACATGCCGAGGTGAAGCAGGCGGCGCTGCGGCTACGTTCGCCGGGCGGCGGGAAGGCATCGGCGTACACGCCGAGGATCGTCAGGCCCAGATGATCGGCGGTGTGCTGCCTTTCGGGGCGGCCCTCGAACGTGGGCATCAGGGAAAAGAACGGCAGGATGTTTTCGGGCGGCAGCGGCGGGACGAGGCAGCCGTCGCGCGTGTCGATCCGGTCAAGCAGCCGCACATAGGCATCGCCGACGAAGTTGATCCAGACGTAGCCCCACGGGTCGTCCGGATCCGGGCCGTATTCAACATCCTCATACGGGCGGATGAGGAACGTCTGCCCCGCGGTGAGGGCATAGCGCTGCCCGCCGCGGCAGAAATAGCCGCGCCCTTCGAAAACATAGTGCAGGATGCAGCAGGTGCGCTGTCCCGGCCCCCACGGGGCTGTTTCCGCGGCCGATTGGCGGCCGCTGCCGATCACGCCGTCGTGTGTCCCGTCGATCACGATCATCCCTCCGGTTAAACGATATTCCATACAGATG
>JAJXDX010000435.1 GCA_021640185.1 Oscillospiraceae bacterium
GTGCAGGATGACCTCGCTTTGCGCCGGGCGGACGGTGAAGCCGTGCGGCGTGTGCAGCAGCAGACGGTATTCGGCATCCGTATCGCGGATGTTCTGGAACCGCAGCCGGTATTCCGCCGAACGCCCCAGCGCCAGCGATACCTGCGGCGGATAGATCACCGTGGTGTACACCGGCATACGGCAGATCGTGCTCTCGAGCGAATCGTAGCGGCGTGGCAGCCCCACGCCGTCCGGCGTTTCCTTCCACGGCGCGGCGATGCCGCCGGTGTAGGCGGGCATCGACGGCATCCCCACCGTGCGCGTGGCGGAGGAATAATACGCCTGCACGTGCGCGCTGAGCACCGCGATCTGGTCGCACATCTTGTCGATCGTATCCACCTCATGCAGACCCACCATATTGCCGCCCAGCACAAGACGGCTGCCGATCGGACGCGTCCATTCCTCGCCGATCGATTCGGGATCGAGGATGCCCAGCAGCGCGCCCAGCGTCGCGCCGGTGCAGTCGGTATCGTTGCCGCAATTGACGGCCGTACACAATGAGCGGCCGAAATCGCCCTCCCCGGCGATCAGCCCCAGCACGACGAACGAGATGTTGATCGACACGTCCGTCCAGTTTTGGACATAGTACCGCGCCAAGATCTTTTCGCGCACGAGGACGGGATCGTGCAGCTCGTCATACCAGCGGATCGTGTCGCGCAGCGCATTGGCGAAGCGCCCCTCCGGCCGCATGAAGCCAAGCCCGATCTCCAGCAGACGGCGCACGTCCTGCTCCACGAAGGCCGCGCTCTCGACGGCGGCAAGGAACATCGACGCCTCGACGCCGTCGTCGTAGTGGTCGATGCTGGCATCCTCGCGGGCCAATGCGGCCGCCAGCACCGGGTCGCCGGGGGCAAGGCACGCCCACAGCTCCGTGCGGATCGCCGCACCCATCCCGGCATAGAACTTGTTGTCGAACCGGCCGGTCACGGGCGGGCGCAGCCCCAGCCGAAGGTTCTTCTGCGCCACGCCGTATTCGTCGCAGACGAAGCGCAGCGTTTCCGACCACGTCTGCGCCAGATATTCGCGATGCACCGGCAGGCCGAAGCGCCGCACCGCCTCCAAAAACATGACCTGCAGATCCAGATCGTCGTTCGCGACCATGCCCTGCGGCACGGGATCGTAATAGGTCAGGTGGAGCAGCCGCTCCTCCCCCTCATACGGCATCCCCAGCGTCCCGCCGACGCTTTTGCCCATAAAGCAGCCGCGCAGCCGCCGATCGTAATCGGCGAATAACAGTTCAGCCATCCGCGATGCTCCTTTCGTCCTTCGTCCATTTTCCGTCCGTGCAGGTCCAGATCGCCGTGCGGCCGGGCAGCAGCTGTGCCGTCAGCGTCCCGCCGTCCGGCAGATGCAGCGTGCGCTGCCCCGCCTCGCCGTTCGCATGGACGGCGATCACCCGGTCGCCGACGAACACGGCGTCCGTGTCTTCCGTATAGA
>JAJXDX010000052.1 GCA_021640185.1 Oscillospiraceae bacterium
ATACAGCACCAGCAGTGAGCCGCCGCCGATGCCGAAGCCGCTGATCACCCCGGTGGCCACGCCGATCAGCAGCGAAAACAGCCACCTCACCGCAGCATCACCGCCTTGATGCCGCCGTACAGGATCAGCAGCCCGAAGGCGCGGTGCAGCCACACCGCCGGTACGCGGGCGAACAGCCGGGCCGACAGCAGCCCGCCGATGATCCCGCCGATCAGGTACGGCAGCGTCTGCGCCCAGACGTTGCCCCCGTTCATGCAAAACAGGATATACGACACGATGCACAGCGGCAGGATCGCCGCGACCGAGGTGGCGAAGGCACGTTTTTCATCCAGCCCGATCCACCCGATCAGCAGCGGGACGAGGAACAGCCCGCCGCCCGCGCCGAACAGGCCGTTCGCCGCGCCGGCCAATGCGCCGGACAGCAAACAGCGGAGCACGGGGATCCTGTTTTGCGTTTTTTTCACGTTCATCCACCTCGAACCAGATCTGATAGGAGGAGCTTATGCTGCGTTTCGGCACGATCGGCACCGGATGGATCACCCGCTCCATGATCGAGGGCGCACGGCGCTATCCGGCGCTGCTGCGCCACACCGCCGTCTGCTCGCGCGATGCGTCGCGCGGCGCGGCCTTCGCGCGCGAGGTCTGCCCGCAGGATCCGCCCGCGGTGTTCACCGACCCGTTGTCGCTTGCCCAAAGCGACGCGATCGACATGGTGTATATCGCCAGCCCCAACGTGTGCCACACGGCGCAGGCGCGCCTGTTTTTGCAAAACGGCAAGCACGTGCTGTGCGAAAAACCGCTCTCGGCGGACCCCGCCGAGGTCGCGGCGCTGCAGGCGCTCGCCGCGCAGCGCGGCCTGCTGTTTCGCGAGGCGATCATGCTGCTGTATCAGCCGCAGCTTGCCGTTTTGGCGCAGGCCGTGGCCGCGTGCGGGCAGATCCGCACGGCACGTTTCCAGTTTTGCCAGTTATCTTCAAAATATGAGGCGTACTGCCGCGGCGAGGTGCCGAATATCTTTTCGCCCGCCATGCACACCGGCGCGCTGATGGATCTTGGCGTTTACTGCGTCTATCCGGCCGTGCACCTGTTCGGCGAGCCGCAGCGGGTGCAGGCGATGTCCTCGTTTTTGCGCACGGGCGCGGACGGCGCGACGACGGCGCTGCTGTCATGCGGCGGCACGCTCGTGACTGTGTGCTGCGACAAGACCGCACAGGGCTTTGCGGAAAGCGAGATCGCGGGCGACGGCGGCACGGTCACGGTCGGCCAGATCTCGACACTCGGCGACATCCGGCTGCGCCGCCGGGGGGAGCCGGCGCAGGTGCTGTCCGGAGCGGAGGAAAAAAGCGTCCTCATGGGGCGCGAGATCGCGGCCTTTGCCGCGGCGGTCGAGCAGGGGCGCACCGCCCAAAACGAGATCGACGCGCTGGCGCTGTCCGTCAGCCGCGTGATGAGAACGATCCGCCGGCAGGCGGGCATCCGCTTTCCCGGCGAGGAGGAAGGAGAACGGCATGGATAACGAACGGTTCGAGCAGCTGCTCATGCAGGTGCAAAAGCCCGCCCGCTACACCGGCGGCGAGCAAAACAGCGTGGTCAAGGATAAGTCCCAAGTGGCGGTGCGCTTTGCGTTCTGTTTCCCGGATCTGTACGAGGTGGGGATGTCCCATCTGGGCATGAAGATCCTGTACGCCCAGTTCAATCATGAGCCGGACGTGTGGTGCGAGCGGGTGTTCGCCCCGGACAGCGATATGGAGGCGCTCATGCGGGAGCACCATATCCCGCTGTTCGGCCTCGAGAGCCGCGAACCCATCGGCACGTTCGATTTCATCGGCTTCACTCTGCAATACGAGATGAGCTACACCGCCGTGCTGGATATGCTCGACCTTGCGGGCGTGCCGCTGCGCGCCGCCGACCGCGGCGAGGACGCGCCCATCGTGGTGGCGGGCGGCCCCTGTGCCTGCGACCCGGAGCCGCTGGCCGACTTTTTCGACCTGTTCTTCCTCGGCGAGGGCGAGGAGGTCGATCTCGAGGTCATCCGCCTGTATCAGCAGATGCGGCGCGACGGCTGGTCAAAGAAAAAATTCCTGCGCGCCGCCGCGGATATCGAGGGCGTGTATGTCCCCAGCCTTTACGACGTGCGCTATCACGACGACGGCACCGTGGCCGAGATCCGGCCGCTCGACGGCGTGCGCCCGACGGTGAAAAAACGCATCATCGCGGATCTGGACAGCTGCTATTATCCCGAATATTTCGTCGTCCCGAATACCGAGATCGTGTTCGACCGCGCGATGAGCGAGATCTTCCGCGGCTGCATCCGCGGCTGCCGCTTTTGTCAGGCCGGGTTCATCTACCGCCCCGTGCGGGAAAAGAGCGTCGACACCATCGACCGCCAAAGCCGCGAGCTTTGCCGCACGACCGGGTACGAGGAGTTCTCGCTCTCCTCGCTGTCCACCAGCGATTACACACAGCTCGAGCCGCTGCTCGACCGCCTGCTCTCTTGGGCAGAGCCGGAGCACACGAACATCTCGCTGCCCTCGTTGCGCGTCGACGGCTTCTCCGAGGAATTGGCGAACCGCCTCAACGTCCTGCGCCGTGCAGGGCTGACCTTCGCGCCGGAGGCCGGGACGCAGCGTCTGCGCGACGCGATCAACAAAAACCTGACCGAGGACGAGATTCTCTCCACCGTGCGCAAGGCGTTTCGCGGCGGATGGACGGCGGTCAAGTTGTATTTCATGCCCGGCCTGCCGACCGAAACGCCCGAGGATATCGTCGGCACGGCCGAGCTGGGGCAAAAGATCGTCGACTGTTTTTATCAAAACCCGGACAGACCGAAGGGCAAGGGCGTCACCGTCAGCATGAGCGCGTCCTGCTTCGTCCCCAAGGCGTTCACTCCCTTCCAGTGGGAGCCGCAGGCCACCATGGAGGATCTGCGCGAAAAGCAGAAGCTGCTCGTGCAGTCCGTGCATACCAAAAAGATCTCGCTGAGCTGGCACGACGCCAAGACCAGCATGATCGAGGCGGTGTTCGCCCGCGGCGACCGGCGGCTGTGCCGCGTGCTGGAGCTGGCGCATGAGCGGGGGTTCACCCTCGACGCATGGTCGGAGCATTTCGATTTCGACGGCTGGATGGCGATCTTTGCCGAGGCGGGGCTCGATCCCGCGTTCTACACGTCCCGCCGCCGCCCGTATGACGAGATCTTCCCGTGGGATCATCTCGATTACGGCGTGACCAAGGCATTTTTGCGCCGCGAGAACGAGCGCGCGCACGCCGGGCTGACCACACCGAACTGCCGCGAGGCCTGCTCCGGCTGCGGTGCGTCGTGCTGGAAGGAGGGGATCTGCGTTGCTGACCGTTCGCCTCGTGTTTGAAAAGACCGGCCGCGCCCGCTTCACCTCGCACCTTGATCTGATGCGCGGCATGACCCGCGCCATGCGCCGCGCCGGCGTGCCGCTGTGGTACACCGAGGGCTACAACCGCCACCCGTACCTCACCTTCGCCGCCCCGCTGTCGCTGGGCTACGAGGGTCTGGGCGAAACGATGGATCTGCGCCTTGCGCAGCCGACGGACCTGTCCGCCATGGTCGACGCGCTCAACGCCGTCCTGCCTGAGGGGCTGCATATCGTCAGCGCCGCCGAGGCGATCGCTAAGCCCGGCGATCTGGCGGCGGCAAGCTATCGCCTGACGTTCGACTGCCCGGCGGACGAGGTGCGCGCGCTGCTCGCACAGCCGCAGATCCCGGTGGAAAAGACCAACAAGAAAAACGTGACCCGCACCGTGGACATCCGCCCGTTCTTCGCCGCGGCACAGGTGACGGGGGACGACCGGCAGGCCGTCGTGGACGTCACGCTGCCGTGCGGCAGCAGCGAGAACATCAACCCCGCCATGCTGCTCACCGCCCTGAATGCCGACGGCGGCAGCCACCATTGCCGTGTGCTGCGCACGCAGCTGCTCACCGCCGACGGGAAACCGTTTCGCTAGACCCGAATGAAGGAGAGATCGTTTTGGATATCCCACAGACCTTGGCTAATGAGTTCCACCTGCGTCAGGCGCAGGTGGACAGTGTGATCGCCCTGCTCGATGACGGCAACACGATCCCGTTCATCGCCCGCTACCGCAAGGAGCAGACCGGATCATTGGACGATCAGGTGCTGCGCGAGCTGTGCGAGCGCCTGACCTACCTGCGCAACATGGACGAAACGCGCGAAAAATACCGCGCGGTGATCATGGAGCAGGGCGCGCTGACCGACGAGCTGTCGGCTGCGCTGGACGCGGCGGCGACGATGACGGAGCTTGACGACCTTTACCGCCCCTACCGTCCGAAGCGCCGCACGCGCGCGAGCATCGCGCGCGAACGCGGACTGGAGCCGCTGGCGGACGCGCTGTACGCCGCGCAGGGGACGTCGGCCGACCCGCTCGGGCTGGCGCAGGACTACGTGAACGACGACGTCCCGACGGCCGAGGACGCGCTCGCCGGTGCGCGCGATATTTTGGCCGAACGGATCGCAGACGATGCCGCGGTCAGAAAGCGCCTGCGCAACGTCTGCCGGGCCAACGGCGTTCTGGTCAGCAAGGCGGCGGGCGAGGAGGACAGCGTCTACCGCAATTATTATGATTATCGCGAGCCGCTCGGCAAGGTGCCCGGCCACCGGGTGCTGGCCATCGACCGCGGCGAGCGGGAGAAGCTGCTCAAGGTGCATATCGAGTTCGATCCCGCGCACGCCATGCGCATCGTCGCGTCGGAGCATATCCGCGGCGACGGCGCGGCCACGGCGCAGGTGCGTCTGGCGGCCGAGGACGCGTATGACCGGCTGATCTTCCCGTCGTTGGAGCGCGAGCTGCGCGGTGATCTGACCGATGCGGCGGCCGACGCGGCGATCCGCGTGTTCTCGGTCAATCTGCGGCAGCTGCTCATGCAGCCGCCGGTGCGCGGCCGCGTGACGCTGGGGATGGATCCCGGCTATCAGCACGGCTGCAAATGTGCGGTCATCGATCCCACCGGCAAGGTGCTCGATACCGGCATCGTTTACCCCGTGCCGCAATTTAAGCGCATGGAGCAGGCCAAAAAGACGATCCTCGGGTTCATCCGCAAATACGGCGTGCAGGTCATCGCGATCGGCAACGGCACCGCCTCGCACGAAACGGAGGTGTTCGTCGCCGACCTGCTGCGCGAGCTGCCTGCGGGCGGCGTGGCCTATATGGTCGTCAGCGAGGCGGGCGCGTCGGTCTATTCCGCGTCCAAATTGGCGGCGCAGGAGTTCCCGGACTACGACGTCAATCTCCGCTCGGCCGTGTCGATCGCCCGCCGGCTGCAGGATCCGTTGGCGGAACTGGTCAAGATCGACCCCAAGGCGATCGGCGTCGGCCAGTATCAGCACGATCTGCCGCAGGCGCATCTCAACGCCGCGCTGGGCGGCGTGGTGGAGGCGTGTGTCAACGCCGTCGGCGTGGATCTCAACACCGCGTCTGCGCCGCTGCTGGAGCAGGTGGCGGGCGTCAACGCCACCGTGGCGAAGAACATCGTCGCCTATCGCGAGGAGAACGGTGCGTTCTCTTCCCGCGCGGCGCTCAAAAAGGTGCCGAAACTCGGGCCGAAAGCCTTCGAGCAGTGCGCGGGCTTCCTTCGGGTGAACGAGAGCCGCGAGCTGCTCGACCACACCGCCGTGCATCCGGAAAGCTACGCCGTCGCGCGGGAGCTGCTGTCGCTGTGCGGCGTCACGGCCAAGGATACCGAGGGCCTGCAGGAGCGGGTGGACGCCTTCGGGCTGTCCGCACTGGCGGAGCGGCTGCACGTCGGCGAGCCGACGCTCGCCGATATCGTGGCCGAGCTGCAGCACCCCGGCCGCGACCCGCGTGACGAGTTGCCCGCGCCGCTGCTGCGCACGGATATCCTCGGTATCGAGTCGCTCACGCCCGGCATGGAGTTGACCGGCACGGTGCGCAACGTCGTGGATTTCGGCGCGTTCGTGGACATCGGCGTGCACGAGGACGGGCTGGTGCACGTTTCGCAGATCGGCGACCGGTTCATCAAGCACCCGTCGGAGGCGCTGAAGGTCGGCGACATCGTCAAGGTCTGGGTGCTGAACGTCGACGTCAAGAAAAAGCGCATCGGCCTGACGATGAAGCGCCCGCATGCCGCCGCCGACGCGAAAAAGTCTTGACATCCCGCCGCGGATAAGCTATGATATTTCCGGCGGCGCATCCGCGCCGCCGGATATGCCGCTGTGGTGGAATCGGCAGACACAAGGGACTTAAAATCCCTCGCCGGCAACGGCGTACGAGTTCAAGTCTCGTCAGCGGCACCAATGAACGGCAGGCATCGAAGGATGCTTGCCGTTCATGCTTTTTCACTTGTTTTTGGGGAGGTCATAACGATGGATGTGACCCGGCACTACGATCTGCTGATCGACGAAAACAACGATCCTTTTAACGATCCGCCCGTTTTGCAGGCCTATATGGATCGGTGGGATGGGCAGCCGTTCATCGAACTGATGGCTCTGCGGCAGGATAATACCGTCCTTGAAATAGGGATCGGCACCGGAAGGCTCGCGCGAAAAGTCGCCCCGCGTTGCCTGCGGCTCACCGGGATCGACATCTCCCCCAAAACGGTCGAAAGAGCAAAGGCGAACCTAACGGCTTATCCCAATATCGATCTGCTCTGCGCCGACTTCTTGCGGCACCCGTTCACGCAGACTTATGACGTGATCTATTCGTCTTTGACGATGATGCATTTTGCCGATAAGCAAAAGGTCATCGAAAAGGTCGTCCGCCTTTTGAATGGCGGCGGCCGTTTCTGCTTATCGATCGATAAAGATCGGAGCGAGTATATCGACATGGGCAGCAGAAAACTCCGGGTCTACCCCGATACGGTGGAGAATATCACCTCGCTGACCGAAAAAGCAGGGATGAAGACCGATACCGTCCGCGAGATCGAGAACGCTTTCCTTATTTCCTGCCAAAAGTGACCGGTCTGCGCTCTCTCGCCCCGCCCGCAACCCCCAAAAACTCGCCGCCCGGCGGTGTGAAAAGATGACCATGGAACAAGGGGAGGAAACACCGATGGGACTGATCGGAAAGATCGTTTCCCGGCACAGGCAAAAGGTCGAGGAGCGAAACCGGCGCTGCGACGACCTGATCGTGCGGATCGACCGCGCATCAGCCGAGTTGGAGCAGTTGTTCTCCGATCCGCAGATTTTCGTTGACCCTGCGCAGGAGCAACGGTGGAAAATGCGCCATGCGTCCTTGCTTTTGCCGATGGATGCGGCGGAGAGCAAGCGGCTCAAAAAAGCATCCCGCTATCATGACCTGCTGTTGAAGTAGACCGGCTTGTCAAACTGTGCTGGCCGGCTCAAAGCACGGATCGTTCTGCATAACAAAAATGCGGCTGACATCAGGATCCAAGATGCGTACGCACTGATCGGGAACGTCGAGGGCAGGCAGCTGGATCGGCAGCAAATGTCGTGCATCGTGAAGGAAGCCCATAACCATTTGGTGATCGCCGGAGCGGGGACGGGGAAGACCACCACCATCGTGGGCAAGATCAAATTCCTGCTCCGATCGGGCAAATGCGCGCCGGAGGATATTTTGGTCCTGTCGTTCACCAACGCCTCTGCCGCCGAGATGAAGGCACGCATCGAAAAAGAGGCCGGACACGCGATAGCCGCCTCGACCTTCCATAAGCTCGGGATGGATATCCTGACCAAGGTGAACGGTGTGGTCCCCAAGATCACACAACTCGATCTGCGCAAGTTCATCCGCGAACAGATCGAACGGAATATGCAGTCCCGGCAATATCTGCAGCTACTGTGCAGCTATCTGTTGTTCGGGCGCGTGATCTGTCGTTCGGAGTTTTCGTTCACGTCCCAAGCGGAGTATGACGAATACCTCAAACTGGACCCGCCGACCACGATCAAAAACGAAAAAGTCAAAAGCTACGGCGAGATGGACATCGCGAATTTCCTTTTGCAAAACGGCGTGCGCTATATTTATGAAGAACCGTACAAGATCGACACCCGCACAAGCGAATACGGGCAGTATAAGCCCGACTTTTATCTGCCGGACTACGGGATCTACATCGAATATTTCGGCATCGATAAAAATGGGGAAGTCCCCTTGTATTTCCAAGGGACGGACGGGATGACGGCCACGCAGACCTATCAGCGTTCCATGGAATGGAAACGGGCGCTGCATCGGGAAAACGGCACCGTCATGATCGAATGCTATGCCTACGAGAAATTCGACGGCGAACTGCTCGATCGCCTAAAGGAAAAGCTTGCCGCAAGCGGGGCGGAGTTGGCCCCGCAGGATCCCGAGCAGCTGTGGCAGCAGCTGTCCGCCGGCGAGCGTTCTGTCCTTGACGGGATCGTCGAGCTGTTCGAAACGGCCGTCAACCTGATCAAAAGCAACGGCTATACGATCGAAACGGTGCGCCGGCTGAACGCAGGCACCGCCGAGGCGCAAACCAACGCCGTGATCCTCTCCCTGCTCGAACCGGTCTATCGCGCCTACCTTTCGCACTTGGCCCAAAACGAAGAGATCGATTTCCACGATATGATCAACACGGCGGCGGCTTACGTCGCGCAGGGCAAGTTCATGCACGCCTACCGCTATGTCATCGTGGACGAATATCAGGACATCTCCAAAGCGCGGTTCTCTTTGCTGAACACGATGAGGAGATCGCACGATTTTGACCTGTTCTGCGTCGGTGACGACTGGCAGAGCATCTATCGCTTTGCCGGCAGCGATATCGGCTATATTTTAAATTTCGAGCGGTATTGGGGCCCGACGGAGATCAGCCGTATCGAAACGACCTACCGTTTCCCGCAAAAACTCGTCGATATCAGCAGCAGCTTCATCATGAAGGATCCCGCACAGATCAAAAAGGATATCAAAGGCACGGGCGATCCTGCCGGATCCGTTTTGGGCGAGATCGACGGCTACACCGAAAAGTATGCCGTCAAGTTCACGGTCGATAAGCTGGACGATCTGCCCAAGGGCAGCAGCGTGTTTTTTATCGGCCGGTATTCCTTCGATGTCAAGCTGCTGAGCGATAACGAGCAGCTTGCCTGCCGGTACGAACGGCGCGTC
>JAJXDX010000436.1 GCA_021640185.1 Oscillospiraceae bacterium
ATCCCGGAGCTGCTTCGGCAGCTCCGGGGCTTCGCCGAGGCGGGGATAGGCGGCTGTTTCCTGCACGCGCGTGCCGGACTGCGCACGCCGTACCTTGGCAAAGAATGGATGGCCTGCTGCCGAGCGGTCTGCGCCGAAGCGCAGCGGCTGGGACTGGACATCTATCTGTATGACGAGAACGGATGGCCCAGCGGCTTCGGCAACGGGCAGGTGCCTGCGATGGGCGACGACTACTGCCAAAAGGCGGTGTTCTTCACCCGAAAGCGTCCGGCGGCCGACACGGCGGACCGCTATCTATTGGCGGCCTATGCCGCCGACGGGGCGGACTTCACCTTGGTCTGGCAGGCGGGGGAGGGCGACCGGGCACATTGCCCGGCGGCCGACCTGTATGCCGAATGCATCATCCGGCGCGGGTATGCCGACCTGACGTATCCGCCTGCGGTGGACGCGTTCATCGAGAGCACGCACGAGCGGTATGCCGCTGCCCTGTTCGACTACTTCGGGACGGTGATCCGCGGCCTGTTCACCGACGAGCCGCAGCTGTCCTCCAGCGGGATCCATTTCGGATGCGATCTGTCGAAACGGTATGCCGAACGCACCGGGCACGATCTGCTGCAGGACCTTTGGCGGCTGGCCTGTCCGGGGACGGACGGCGAGGAAACGGCGCGCGTGCGCCACAGCTACTATGCCCTGTTGGAGGAACGGTTCGACACGGTCTATTTTTCCCGCATCGGGGAGTGGTGCACGCGGCACGGGCTGGTGTTCACCGGCCACATGGCGGCCGAGGACGGCCTGCTGATGCAGCTGCCGATCAACGGCAGCGTCATGCCGCACTACCGCCACTTCACGATGCCGGGCATCGACCATCTCGGTCGGCGCTATGCGCCGCTGCTGCTGCTCAAACAGGTGCAGAGCGTGGCCGCCCAGACCGGGCGGGAGCGCGTGCTGGCCGAAACGTTCGGCTGCTCCGGCTGGGATCTGTCGTTTGCCGACATCACCCGGATCTGGGGGTGGCTGGCGGTCAACGGCGTGACCACGCCGTGTTTGCACCTGAGCCCGTATTCTCTGGCCGGGCGGAGAAAACGCGATTACCCGCCCGCTTTTTCCGAACAGGCCGCGTGGTGGCCGCAGATGCGGATCATCACCGACTGGTTCACCCGTGTCGGCCGCTTTTTTGCCGCGGCCGAGCGGCACGCGGACATCCTTGTGCTGTCCCCGATGCACGACCTTTGGCGCGGCTACGCGCAGGATGCCGACACCGTTGCGGATCTGCGGCCGTTATCGGCCGGGATGCGCACGCTGATCGAGGGCCTGCGCGATATCGGGCTGGACTTCGACATCGGCGACGAAACGATCCTTGCCGCATCCGGTGCGACGGCCGACGGCCGCCTGACGGTAGGGCGCGGGCGGTATTCGCTGGTGGTCGTTCCGGAATGCCGGACGCTGGAGCCGGATACCGTCCGCCTGCTTGCG
>JAJXDX010000053.1:0-5838 GCA_021640185.1 Oscillospiraceae bacterium
GCCGACAGGTGCTGCGCAGTTTTGCCGGAGCAGAAATGCGGCCAGACAAGGAAAGACCCGCAGGTCATACTGGCGTTTGGCCAAGGGGCTTGACGCGGTATGGGCGTATTTGTGTTCGGCAAAACCGTGTGTTCCCTTGTCTATCGATGGTATCTTACGATTATAGCACATCATCCGGCAGATCGCAATTCTTTTTCGCCGTTTCGCCCGCATTTTCGCCATTCGAAGCTGCATCGGCACATTTTTTGCTTTTTTGCGGATGATCGCACCGCGGCCGGTCATACTAAGGTCAGCAACGGACATGAACGAACGCGTTTGCCATGACCGCTGCCGGAGGCCGCCACCGCTGAGCATAACGATCCATTCGGTCGTTCATCTCCCCGGCAGCGGTCTTCTTTTTTGCTGTGCCGGCAAAAAAAGGAAACGGGACGCAGAGCGTCCCGTTTCTTTATCACAGCAGCGACAGCTGCTCGCCGAAGTCCTCGGGCAGCGGCATCGCGCCGGCGGCCGGCAGGCTCTTCGTGCGGTAGCGCGCCTCTTTGGCCAATGTCCCGGCCGCATACGGCTCGACGGCCGACAGCGTATGCCGCGCCTTGAGCGTCATCACCTGCACGCCGATGGTGTTGCGCGTGGTCTTTGCCGCGATCGCGCCGGTGTGCACCAGCAGACGGCGGCCGGACGTCGAGGTCAGCAGGAACTCGCCGTCCGCCGGGACATAGAACATCGCCACGACCGGCGACTTGTCGCTGTATGCGCCAAGCAGCTTGCGGCGGTTCGTTTTGGTCGCATAGGCGGCCATATCCACCTTCGCGACCTTGCCGTTTTCGAAGAAGAACAGCATATACCCGGTATATTCGCCCACCACGGCCATGTAACGGGCGCTCTCGCCCTCGTCGAAGCCCAGCTTGCCGGGGATATAATCGCCCATCGTGCTGGCCTTGCCGTCGCGGAAGTCGGCAGCGCGGGTCTTGTAGACTGCCGCACGGTCGCTGAAGAACAGCAGCTCGCGCGCGTTGCTGCTCTCGACGGTCTGGGTGATCTCGTCGCCTTCCTTCAGCTTTTGCTCGCCGCTCATGCGCAGCGACTGGGGCGTGATCTTTTTGAAGTATCCCTCGCGCGTGAAGAACAGCGTGCACGGATAATCGGCCACGGGCTCTTCCTCTTCCTCCGCGGCGGCGATGTCGGCCGCATACACGATCTGCGTGCGGCGCGGCTGTCCGAACTTTTTGGCGGTGGCCTGCAGCTCGTCGATGATGATCCGGCGGATGCGGTTCTTCGACCCCAGCGTTTCCTCCAGATCCGCCACGGTCTTTTCCAGATCCTCCACATCGGCCAAACGGCGGACGATATATTCGCGGTTGAGCTGGCGCAGTCGGATCTCCGCCACATATTCCGCCTGCACACGGTCGATGCCGAAGCCGATCATCAGGTTCGGGACGACCTCTTCTTCCTCGTCCGTTTCGCGCACGATGCGGATCGCTTTGTCGATGTCCAGCAGGATCTTTTCCAGCGCCTTGAGCAGGTGCAGCTTTTCCTTTGCCTTCGTCAGGTCGAAATACGTGCGCCGCCGCACGCACTCGGTGCGGAACGCGATCCACTCGTCCAGCAGTGCGCGCACGCCCATGACCTGCGGCACGCCGCCGATCAGGACGTTGAAGTTGCAGCCGAACGCATCCTCCAGCGGCGTGGACGCGAACAGCTTGTTCATCAGCCGGTCGGGATCCGTGCCGCGCTTGAGGTCGATCGTGATCTTTAGGCCGTTCAGATCCGTTTCGTTGCGGATGTCGGCGATCTCGCGCACCTTGCCCGCCTTGACCAGATCCGTCACCTTTTGGATGATCGCCTCGATCGTGGTGGTGTACGGGATCTGGGTCACGTCGATGCAGTTGTTTTCCTTGTCATAGGTATACACCGACCGCACGCGCAGGCTGCCGCGCCCGGTGGCATAGACTTTTTCCAGCGTCGCCCGGTCATAGATCAGCTGCCCGCCGCCGGGGAAGTCCGGTGCTTTGAGCGTAGACAGCAGATCGTGCTCCGGATCCTTCATCAGCGCGATCGTCGTTTCGCACACCTCGGCCAGATCAAACGAGCAGATGTTGCTGGCCATGCCGACGGCGATGCCGAGGTTGTTGTTGACCAAGATCGACGGGAAGGTGACCGGCAGCAGCGTCGGCTCCTTCATCGTCGCGTCGTAGTTGTCGGCAAAATCGACCGTGTCCTTGTCGATGTCGCGGAACAGCTCGCCCGCGATCGGGGCCAGCTTCGCCTCGGTATAACGCGAGGCGGCACACTCCATATCGGTGGAATACGCCTTACCGAAGTTGCCCTTGCTCTCCACATACGGATGCAGCAGTGCCTCGTTGCCGCGCGACAGGCGCACCATCGTGTCGTAGATCGCCGCATCGCCGTGTGGGTTGAGCTTCATCGTCTGTCCGGCGATGTTGGCGGACTTGACCAGTCCGCCCTGCAGCAGCCCCATCTTATACATCGTATACAGCAGCTTACGGTGCGAGGGCTTGAACCCGTCGATCTCGGGGATCGCACGGGACATGATCACGCTCATCGCGTAGGGCATATAGTTCTCGCGCAGCGTGGCGGTGATGGGCTGGCGCTCCACCTCGCCCGCGCCGCTGATGTGCGCGTTCTGCGGCACGCTCGCGGCCTTTTTCGGCGCCTTAGCGCCCTTTTTCGTTGCCATGTGGTCTCCCCTCCTTTACTCCAGATCGAGCATATCGATATACTCGGCACCGTGCTCCGCGATGATCTGCTTGCGCCCGTCCAGATCGTCGCCCAGCAGCACGTCGAACATCCGGGCCGTCTGCTCCACGTCGGTCGGCTCCACCTTGATCAGGCGGCGCGTGGCCGGGGCCATCGTCGTCAGCGACATCATCTCCGGCTCGTTCTCGCCAAGTCCCTTCGAGCGCTGGATCGTATATTTCTGCTCGCCGATCGTATCTAAGATCTGCGCCTTTTCGCGGTCGTTATATGCAAAATAGGTGTCGGTCTTGGTCGTGATCTCGTACAGCGGCGTTTCCGCGATATAGACGTACCCCTTCTCGATCAGCGTCGGGGTCAGGCGATAGAGCATCGCCAAGATCAGCGTGCGGATCTGGAAACCGTCGACGTCGGCATCGGTGCAGATGATGACCTTGCTGAAGCGTAGCAGCGACAGGTCGAACGTCGCCAGATTTTTGTTCGCCTTCGCGCGCACCTCCACGCCGCAGCCGAGGATCTTGAGCAGGTTGACGATGATCTCGCTTTTGAAGATCTTGTCGTACTCCGCCTTTAGGCAGTTGAGGATCTTGCCGCGCACCGGGATGATGGCTTGGAACTCGGAATCTCTGGCCTGTACGCAGGCGCCCATGGCCGATTTGCCCTCCACGATGAACAGCTCGCGCACGCTCACATCGCGGCTGCGGCAGTCCACGAAGCCCGCCACGCGGGAGGCAAGGTCGTTGCCGCTCTGCAAGGTCTTTTTGAGGTTCAGGCGGGTCGTTTCCGCACGCTCGCGGCTGCGCTTGTTGACCAGCACCTGCTCGCACAGGCGGTCGGCCTCCATCTTGTTCTCGATGAAATACACCTCAAGGTCGTGCCGCAGGAACTCGGTCATCGCCTCTTGGATGAATTTGTTGTTGATCGCCTTTTTCGTCTGGTTCTCGTAAGACGTCTGCGTCGAAAAAGAGGAGGACACCAGCACCAGACAGTCCTGCACGTCTTGGAAGGTGATCCGGCTCTCGTTTTTCAAATACTTGCCGTTCTGTTTCAGATACGCGTCGATCTGCGAAACGAACGCGCTGCGCACCGCCTTGTCCGGCGATCCGCCGTGCTCCAGCCAGCTGGAGTTGTGGTAATACTCCAGCAAATTCACCTTGTTCGACGCGCACATCGCGACGTTGAGGCGCACCTTGTATTCCGGCTTGTCCGCCCGGTCGCGTCCCGTGCGCTCGGCCGACCAGAACTGCACGCCGGTCAGCGTGTCCTCGCCCGCGATCTCGTGCACATAGTCGGCGATGCCGTTCTCGTACCGAAATTCCTTCGTCGAAAACGAACGTCCCTGCTCGTCGCGGAACTGGAACAGCAGCCCCGGATTGACGATCGCCTGCCGGCGCAGCGTATCGTCGAAATACTCCACCGGCACGGCGATGTCGGTGAACACGAGGATATCCGGCTTGAAACGGATCCGCGTGCCGGTGTCCTTTTTGGCATACGGCTCTTTTTTCAGGCCGCCGACGTTCTCGCCATGCTCGAAATGCAGCGTGTAGCGGAACCCGTCGCGCTTGACCTCGACGTCCATGTACTCGGACGCGTACTGCGTCGCGCACGCGCCAAGGCCGTTGAGCCCCAGCGTATAGTCGTCGGTATCGTATTTTCCGCCGGCATACAGCTCACAGAAGATCAGCTCCCAGTTGAAGCGTTCCTCCTTGGGGTTGTAATCCACCGGCATACCGCGGCCGAAGTCCTGCACCTCGATGGAGCGGTCCTCGTACCGCGTGATGACGATGTGGTCGCCGTAGCCCGCACGCGCTTCGTCGACGGAATTCGACAAGATCTCGAACACGGCGTGCTCGCACCCCTCCAGCCCGTCGGAGCCGAACATGACCCCCGGGCGCTTGCGCACGCGGTCGGCGCCCTTGAGCGCCGTGATGCTGGAATTATCGTAGACCGGCTTTTTTGCTGCCATTTGGTCGCATCATCCTTCTTTTGGTATTTCTTTCCCCGCGTCCGAAAAACGAACGCCACCATTTATTGTAACCGATTTTTGCCCCATCTGTCAAGGCCGGATCTTTCGAACGGCCGGGCTTGCACAATGCGGCGGAACGTGCTATACTGTGGCCGTGCACCGATCCGGTGCATAAAGAACAGAGAAAAGAGGAAAACGGATATGGATACCGTCAAGATCTGTCATCCGGGCATCAAAATGGTCGCCCATCGGGGCGCGAGCGCGCTGGAGCGCGAAAACACGACGGCGGCGTTCGTCGCCGCGGGCAACCGCAGCTATTTCGGCATCGAAACGGACGTGCACCGCACGGCAGACGGCCAGCTGGTCATCATCCACGACAACAGCACCGGCCGCGTCTGCGCACAGGACCTGCCGGTCGAGCAGTCGACGCTGGCCGAGCTGCGCGCGCTGACGCTGACCGATAACCACGGGCTGGACACCCGCGGCGATCTGCGCCTGCCCACGCTGGAGGAATATATCTCCGTCTGTAAAAAGTACAACAAGATCGCCGTGCTGGAGCTGAAGAACCGCATGGACGAGCAGACGATCCTGCAGGTCATGCAGGTGCTGGAGGATATGGGCTACACCGCCTCCACGGTCGTGATCTCGTTCGATCTCGACAACCTGCTCACCGTGCGCCGCCACTTCCCGTGGCAGCATATGCAGTACCTGACCGGCGATATCAACGATATCCCGGCCTTGGTCAAGACCCTGACCGAGAACCGTCTGGGGCTGGACATCTATCACGGTGCCTACACGCCGGAGCTGGCGCACGCCATGCACGAAAACGGCATCGAGGTCAACGTCTGGACCGTCGACACGCCGGAGGACGCGGCGCGCGTGATCGCGCTGGGCGTCGATTACATCACCACGAACACCCTCGAGTGATCTTTGCCCTGCCGAAACACGACGGCGGCGCAGCTTTCGCTGCGCCGCCGTGTGTTTGGTCTGTGCTTCCGGCCGGCCGTCAGAACATATCGGTCACGTTCTCCAGCAGGTCGCCGATCGAGTGCAGCGCCTTCCCGGCGTTATGCTTGATCCCCTTTTTGTTCTTCTTGACATAGCACGTGCCGATGACACCGGCCGCACCGCCGACCACCAGACCCATGCCCATGCCT
>JAJXDX010000053.1:5848-7549 GCA_021640185.1 Oscillospiraceae bacterium
AAGTCGCACATCATCTTGCCCATCGTTCATGCCTCCTTTCCCCTTCAGTTTGCCCGCCGTTCGCCCGATCATCACATCAGCCGGGCGTTTTTTCCTTTTTTTCATCCAAAAAACAGAAATGAGGCCGCATCATGCCCACACTGAACATCGTGCTCGTCGAGCCGGAGATCCCGCAGAACACCGGCAACATCAGCCGCACCTGTGCGGCGACCGGCGCGCGCCTGCATCTGGTCGAGCCGCTGGGCTTCGCGATCGATGACCGCAAGCTCAAGCGTGCCGGTCTGGATTACTGGCATCTGCTCGATATCACCTATTATAAAGACCTTGACGACTTTTTTGCCCGCAATGCCGGGCCGTTCTTCTATTTTTCCACCAAGGCGCGGCACATCCATTCGGACGTGACCTATCCCGACGGGGCGTATCTCGTTTTCGGCAAGGAAACGCGCGGCCTGCCGGAAAACCTGCTGCACGACCACCCCGACGACTGCGTGCTCCTGCCGATGATCGACGACGACAGCGCACGGTCGCTCAATCTGTCGAACTCCGTCGCCGTCGGCGTGTACGAGGTGCTGCGCCAGTGGGGCTACCCCGGTATGCGCACCGCCGGACATTTGACGCAATTTCCGGACGAATGAACAGGAGTGACGCACCTCGGCCCCTGCCCGATACCGGGCAGGGGCCGAGGTTTTTGATATCCGATCAGACTTCCGTCCACTTGGGCAGATGCATCGCCTCGATGTCGGCCTTTTTGCCGTAGAACACCCAAGCGGTGTCGCCCTTCATGAAACCGCGCAGGGTAACGGTATCGACGTTTTGATACCACCGATCGTTAAAGTAGTCGTACACGTCCACCTTCTCGGCGAAATGCAGCGTCTTGCTGCCGTTCGTTTTGGCGGACAGCACCAGCATATTCTGGTTCGCGGTAACGACGTCGTCGCCCTCGCTGAAGATGTTCGCCCCGCCGTACCGGGCAAGGGAGCGGATCGTTTCGGCCGACAGCTCGTTCGTGCCCAATAACACGCTGCGCCAGTCCTTCGCCTCATAGGCGGCAAAGCCGATGCTGCCGTCCTGATATTTGCCGATGGCGGCGGTGTAGCCGCTGCACACGGTGCGGGTGTTGCCGTTCACGCCGCCGATCAGCTTTTTCAGCCCCGTCAGCTTATCCTGCACAAGGGTCTGCAGCCCGTGCTGCGCCGTGGCGGCCGTCGAGGTCAGCGTCATCCCGGTCAGGCGCGACGCGTCCGCGTCGGACAGCTTACCGAAACCGTACAGATACACCGCCAGTTTGTTGTCGCGGTGCAGGGCCTTGCATAGCTTATCGACTTTTTCGCTCGTCATGCCGTACGGCATGACGAACAGATAGACCTTGTAGTCGTCCGCGCGGCCGTTCAGCACATCGTCCATCTCGACGAGGCCGAAGGACACGCCCGCGCGATAGATGTTGAGCATCGACTGGGCAAGCGACGGGAAGAGCATACTGTGCGATGCACCGACCAGCGCGGAGGCCTTTTCGTCCACGACCAGCGCGACATCGAAACGGCTGCGCTCCTTCTGCGCCGTCTGGTAGCGCAGCAGCGCCCGGTCGAGCTGACCGAAGTTCTCCCAGATCTCGTCGGCGTCATACCAGCCGAGGCCGCTCAGATCCATGGGGTACATCGTCGTGCCGTGCACAGCGGCCTGCCCCATCTCGCGCTTGTGGAC
>JAJXDX010000053.1:7559-8660 GCA_021640185.1 Oscillospiraceae bacterium
CTTGTGGACGGACAGGATATCGTCGATCGACTTGAGCGGCGGATAGCTGACGGTATCCTGCGGCTTGATCGTGCGGTTGATGAACGTGCGCTCGTCGCTCTCCATGATCCACAGCTTGCCCGCACGCGCCACGGTGTCGGCCGTGGTCATGTAGCCGCTGGTGGCGGTCAGCGCCGATTTGCCCGCGTTGCGGTCCATGTAGCTCGTCGGGGACGCGAAGCCGTCCAGATACGGGCTGTCAAGCAGCCGCCGGAAGTCCCAGTGTCCCGTCGTGGCGTGATACTGCTCGAAATAATAGCCGTAGAACGCGATCACGACGCTCTCGTTATTCGATGCCTGCTTGATCGCTTTGGCGAACGCCTCGATGCGCGAAGCGGTCAGCTCGCTCCAATAGCGCAGATAGTCGGTGTAACGCCGATCGGTATCGCGTACCAGCAGATGCCGGTCGGACGAGCCGTTGACCGGCAGATCCTTCGGCACGACCGCTGCGGACAGCGCAGCCGTTTCGTCATGCCACGCCGTGCGCAGCGCCGCATCGGTCTTGTGCTTCTCGGTCAGCCACTGGCGGAACTTGCGGCTGTTCGCCGCAGAGATGTCCGGCCCGGCGGTGAAATAGTCCGGGAACCACTCGCGGTTATCCAGATGGTAGCCGTACACGCTCGCAGCGTATTTCGGCACGGAGCGGATGTAGGCGATCATGTCCTTGATGCGGTCGATCGTATCCCTTTCCCACGCGTCGCTCGCCATGGTCACGTTCCCGCTCTGCGAACCGTCGGCGAACATCGCCGCACCGTCCTCATACAGCGTCGGCGCGGCATAGACCGACACACGCAGCAGGATCTTCGCCTGCGGATCGGCATCGAGGATGTTATCGAGCAGGCGGCACAAGCCGCTGTATTTGATCTTGTTATCGCCGTCGAGCTTCATTTTGTAGGCGACGTTATAGATCGTGCTGTAGATATGGATCCCGTTGGCGGACGCACGGCCGACCTCACTGGTGTAGATCTTGGCGCTCGTGCCCAGCGTGTCACCGTTGAGGAAGAACAGGTTGCCGGTCGTCGCCTGCCCGTTGATGAACAGACGCGGCGTGCCGTTCACCAC
>JAJXDX010000053.1:8670-9011 GCA_021640185.1 Oscillospiraceae bacterium
CACGTCCGCCTTGACCGGATCGCCGACGGTATCCTGCTGCGGCTTTTTCGTCGGCGCGATCGTCCCGGCGGTCGTCGTGGTGGTGGCAGCCGAAGTCCCGGCCGTCGTCGTCCCGGCGGTGGGATCGGTCGCCGTAACGCCGTCCGTCGCCGACGTCGTCGGCGCGGCCGGCTGCGTGCGGGTCACGACCTGCTCGGGATCGTCCTCGATGATGACGGGCGGGTCGCCCGCGCAGCCGAACAGAGAAAGCGACAGCGCGATCGCCATAAAAGCAGCCACCTTTCGGATCTGATGATGTTTCACGTTGCGTTTGCCCCCTTCTTCGCGTTGCGGCGGCGCAG
>JAJXDX010000054.1:0-3608 GCA_021640185.1 Oscillospiraceae bacterium
GAGTCAATGCCCGCGATCTGACGCAGGCCGGCGTGCTGCCGGAGCATATCACCGTCAGCGACCTGTGCACCCGCTGCCGGCCGGATGTGTTTTGGTCGCACCGCGCCTGCGGCAGCGAGCGGGGCAGTCTGGCGGCGTTCATCGCGCTGATCTGACCGGGCCGGTCATATTTTTCGTGTGCGTGACCATACTAACCCCGAAAAGGAGAGGGTCACATGACGTATACGGAAACGATCGACCGGCTGAACGGGAAGCTGCGCGTGGACGCGAGCTTCGATCTGCTCAGCCGCGCCGTTTCCGTCGGCGGACGGCGCGGGACGCTGTATTTCGTCGACGGGTTCACCAAGGACGAAGTGCTCGAGAAGATGCTGGAGTTTTTGTCCAAGCTGCCGCCGGAGGACGTGCGCGGCGTAAACGATGCCAAGGAATTCATCGCCCGGTTCGTCACCTATGTCGAGGTCGACAGCTGCCGCGACCTCGATCGGGTGACGCGGCAGGTGCTGTCCGGCAACACCGCGTTGGTGGTGGAGGATCTCGACAGCGTGGTGCTGATCGATTGCCGCACCTATCCGGTGCGCGGCGTGGAGGAGCCGGAGAGCGACCGTGTCATGCGCGGCAGCCGCGACGGTCTGGTGGAAACGCTGGTGTTCAACACCGCGCTGATCCGCCGCCGTCTACGCGATCCGGCGCTGACGTTCGAGGCGATCCCGGTGGGCAGCCTGTCCTCGACGGACGTTTGCCTGTGCTATCTGGACGACCGGGTGGACCGCAAAACGCTGTCCCGCCTGCGCCGGCGGCTGCAGGATATCACGATCCCGGCGCTGACGCTGGGGCAGGAGAGCTTGGCCGAATGCCTGCTGCGCGGGCAGTGGTACGATCCCTTCCCGCGCATCCGGTATACCGAGCGGCCGGACAGCGCCGCGGCCGCCATCGCCGAGGGGCAGATCGTGCTGCTGGTGGATAATTCCCCCGCCGCGATGCTGCTGCCGACCTCGATCTTCACCTTTGCGCAGGACACGAACGATTACTATTTCCCGCCGATCGTCGGCTCGTATCTGCGGCTGGTGCGCGGGCTGATCTTTTTGCTGACGCTGTTCCTCACCCCGGTGTGGTACTGGCTGATGCAAAACCCCGATAAGATCCCCGCCATGCTGGAGTTCATCCGCATCAAAGAGCCGAACAGTCTGCCGCTGATCGTGCAGATGCTGCTGATCGAGGTGCTGATCGATACGCTCAAGCTGGCCAGCCTGAACACGCCGACCTCGCTGAGCAACGCCCTGTCGCTGGTCGGTGCATTGGTGTTCGGCGAGTTCGCCGTGCAGGCCGGGCTGTTCGTGCCGGAGCTGCTGGCGTATATGGCCTTCGTCGCGATCGCCTCCTTCACGCAGCCGAGCCACGAGCTCGCGTATGCCTTCAAGCTGTTCCGGATGCTGTTTTTGCTGCTGACGTGGCTGCTCGGCGGCTGGGGGCTGCTGCTCGGCATGGCGCTGATGCTGCTCACTCTGGTCACGACCAAGACCGTCGCGGGCGGCCGGTATCTGTACCCGCTGATCCCGTTCAACGGTCGGGCGCTTTGGCGGCTGCTGTGGCGGCAGCCGATCAGTCGCCATAATGCCGCCCGCCGCGGCGAGTGACGCGCGCCGCATCCGCACTGCAGCCGCCCCGGCGCGTCCGCTCGACTTCTGTTTTGCACAGACTTCATCGACGGAAAAACTGACGCACTGCAGCCGCCCCGGCGCGTCCGCTCGACTTCCGTTTTGCACAGACTTCATCGACGGAAAAACGGACGAACTGCTGCTGTTCCGGCGCGTCCGCTCGACTCCCGTTTTGCACAGACTTCATCGACGTGAATAGCCTGATAGTGACGGGCAGACCGTCGAAGGAGGGCTGACATGGGGAGCATATGGGGCGAGGAGATCATGTGGGCGGCCGTGCTGCTGCTGGCGCTGTACGGGACGGCGCAGCTGATCCGGCGGATCGTGCTGTGGATGACGCGTCCACCGCGCACGGTGACGGTGCGGCGGGTGGCCGTGCCGGACGACGCGCAGGCGGTGGAGCCGCTGCTGCGCTGCCTGCAGGCGCAGGCCGCGTGGGGCGGCGAGGACGTGATCGTGGTGCTGCCGCCGGCGTGGCAGACGGAAGAGGTGCGCCGCGCATTGGCGGACGCGCCGGGTGTGACCGCCGTGCAGCCGGACGGCCTGCTGCGGGCGCTGCTGCCGGATCGGCCGGAAACGGGAAAAACACAGGAAGGATAGACCGATAGGGGAGGAACGGAAAATGCCGCAGACCGTGCAAAATACGGAGGATCTGACGCAGGGCGAGGCACTGTCCGGCACGGTGGAGCACATCGTGTTCCGCAACGAGGACAACGGCTGGACGGTGCTGGAGCTGGACACCGGCGATCAGATCGAAACGGTGGTGGGCACGCTGCCGCAGGTGCAGGTGGGTGAGAGCCTGCGCCTGCGCGGTGCGTTCACGGAGCATCCGAGCTTTGGGCGGCAGTTCCGCGCCACGGCGTGCGAAAGCAGTCTGCCGACGGATGCCGCCGCCATCCTGCGCTATCTGTCCAGCGGCGCGGTGCGCGGCATCGGCCCGGCCACGGCGGTGCGCATCGTGGATAAGTTCGGTGCAGACACGCTGCGCGTGCTGGAGGAGGAACCGGAGCAGCTGGCCAAGATCCGCGGGATCACGCTTGCCCGCGCGCGGGAGATGGGGCAGAGCTTCTGCGCCCAGTTCGGCCTGCGCGAGGTGGTGATGACCTTCGGCACCTACGGCCTGACGCCGAGCGAGGCGCTGCGCTGCTGGAAGAGGTTCGGCCCCTCGACGCTGCTGAAGATCAAGGCGGACCCCTATCTGCTGTGTTCGCCGGGGCTGTACATCGGCTTCGAAAAGGCGGACGCGATCTGCATGGCCATGAACGGCGACCGCGAGGACCGCTCCCGTCTGGCGGCGGGCGTGCTGTATGTGCTGCGGCACAATATGGGCAACGGCCACACCTGCCTGCCGCGCGACAAAACGGTCGCGGCGGCGGAGCAGCTGCTGGCCGAGGAGGCCGCACCGATCGACGCCGCCGTGGACCGTTTGCTGGAGGGTCTGGAATTGCGCGCCGAACGGTTCGGCGAGCGGGAGTTTTTGTTTTTGCCGCGCCTGCACGACGCGGAAAGCCTGATCGCCGTGCGGATGCACGCGATGAGCAGCATGGACAACATCGCCGCCGCGGACGTGGAGCTGCGGATCGACGCGATGGAGCATAATTTCCGCATCAAGTACGAGCAGCAGCAGCGGCAGGCGATGATCGACGCGATCGCCCGCGGGACACTGATCCTGACCGGCGGCCCCGGCACCGGTAAAACGACGACGCTGCGCGGCATCATCACCCTGCTCGAGAGCATGGGTGAAACGGTGGCCATCGCCGCGCCCACCGGCCGTGCCGCCAAGCGCATCGCGGAGCTGACCGGGCGCGAGGCCAAAACGCTGCACCGGCTGCTGGAGGTCAAGTGGAACGCGGACGACACCGCCTCGTTCGAGCGAAACGAGAAGAACCCGCTCGACGCCGATGCCGTCGTGGTCGACGAGATGTCCATGGTGGATACCCTGCTGTTCGAAAG
>JAJXDX010000054.1:3618-8919 GCA_021640185.1 Oscillospiraceae bacterium
GCTGTGTGCTGCAGGATCTGATCGAGAGCGGGACCGTCCCCGTCGTGCGGCTGACGCAGGTGTTCCGGCAGGCGCTGGAGAGCCGGATCATCCTCAACGCGCACCGCGTCGTCAGCGGCCAGCCGATGGTGTTCGATAACACCGGCGACTGCTTTTTCCTGCCGCGCAGCAGCACGCGCGGCGTTATGCAGACGGTGCTTGACCTCTGCCATCACCGCCTGCCCGCCGCATACGGGTACACGGTGTTCTCCGGTATCCAGGTGCTGTGCCCCGGCCGGCGCGGGGAGCTGGGCACGGCGGAGCTGGACAAGCGTTTGCAGGCGCTGCTCAACGCGCCGGACGACCGCCGGCGCGAGCTGCAGGTGGAGGGCATGGTCCTGCGCGAGGGCGATAAGGTCATGCACACCCGCAACAACTACGATATCCCGTGGGAGCGAGACGACGGCGAATGCGGCACCGGCGTGTTCAACGGCGACATCGGGATCTTGGAGCAGGTCCGCCCGCGCGAAGGGACGCTGCGCGTCCGGTATGACGACCGGGTGGCGCTGTATACCAAGCAGGACGCGCAGGATCTGGAGCTGGCGTATGCCATCACGGTACATAAAAGTCAGGGCAGCGAGTTCGATGCCGTGGTGCTGCCGCTGCTGCGCGGCACGCCGAAGCTGTGCTACCGCAACCTGCTGTACACCGCGATCACCCGCGCAAAAAAGCTGCTGATCTTGGTGGGCAGCCGCGAAACGATCGATCAGATGATCCAAAACGATCGCCGCACCCGCCGCTACACCGGCCTGTGTACGTTTTTGCGGCAGGCGGCGGAGAGCGGGCTGTGAGCGCGCGCCTTCGGCGCGCAGGCCGGCATCTGGCCGCCCTGCTGCTGCCGCAGCGGTGCTGTTTGTGCGGCACACTGATCGGCCCGGACGATACGATGTGCGCCGACTGTCGGCGGGACGCGCCGTTCATCCTGCCGCCGGTGTGCCCGCATTGCGGGCTGTCGCTCCACGGCCGGGCAGAAAGCAGCTGCTCCTGCGGCGGACGGCGCCATGCCTTCGTCCGGTGCGTGGCACCGCTGTCGTACGAAGGGCCGGCTCGGCGCGGCATCGCGACGCTCAAGCACACCGGCGACACCTGCACGGTGGACGGTCTGGCTGCCGAGATCGGCGAGGTGCTGCGCCGCGAATACGGCGGGATCGGCTTTACGCTGGTGACCGCCGTCCCGTCCTACCCCAAGGATCTGCGCCGCCGCGGCCACGACCAAGCCGCACTGCTCGCCGCGGCCGTGGCCCGGCGCATCGGCGTGCCGTATGTGCCGACGCTGCGCAAGCTGTATCCCACCCGGCCGCAAAAGGAGTTGTCGGCCGAGGAGCGGCAGGGCAACCTCCTCGGTGCCTTTGCGGTGCGCGACCGTATCTGCTCGCCGCGCACGGCGGTCGACCGTCTGCTGCGGCGCGGACGGCCCGTCGACTTGAGCGGTGCCGTCGTGCTGCTGATCGACGACGTGATGACCACCGGTGCAACGCTGGACGAATGCGCGAAGATGCTGCGCCTTTACGGCGCGGCCGAGGTCTATGCCGCGGCGGCGGCCGCCACGCCGCCGAAGAAGGACACGGACAAAGACCGCGGATAAGCGGAAAACAAAAAAAGTAAGGGAGTTCATGACTTATGGATCTGGGGATCGATCTTGGCACGTCACGCACCGTGATCTGCAGCGAGGAGGGCGGCATCCTGCTCGACGAGGCGACGGCGATCGCGCTCGGACGGGGCGATGAGGTCATCGCCTGCGGCGACGAGGCCGAAACGATGATCGGCCGCACGCCGCCCACCATCCGCGCCGTGCACCCGGTCGTCAAGGGCGTCATCGCCGAATACGAGCCGGCGGAGCTGCTGCTGCGCCGCTTTTTGCACCGCGTGTGCCACGACCGCGTGGCCAAGCCCTGCGTCGCCGTCAGCATCGCCGAGCAGATGACCGACGTCGAGCGTCGCTCGTTCATCGAGGCGGTGGTGTCGGCCGGCGCGCGCCGTGTGACCCTTGTGCCGGAAACGGTGGCTGCCGCCATCGGCGCGGGCATCGACGTCACGCTGCCCAGCGGGCAGATGATCGTGAATTTCGGCGGCGGGACGACCGACGTGTCCGTGATCTCGCTGAAGGGCGAGGCGGCGTCCGCCTCCGTGCGCACCGGCGGCACCGCCGTCGACGATGCGATCTGCCGCTATCTGCGCGCCAAATACGGTGTGGCGGTCAGCCTCCGCGCCGCCGAAACGATCAAGCGGGAGATGGGCAGCGCCGCCCCGGCGGATCAGCCGATCCGCCGCACCTTCGTCTGGCGTGATGCCGTCACCGGCCTGTCACGGCGCGTGGAGCTGACGGGCGAGGAGGTCGCCGAGGCGATCGCCGAGCCGCTCTCCGTGATGGTCGACCTGATCTGCCGTGTGCTGGAGGTCACGCCGCCGGAGCTGGCCGGGGACATCATGCAGAACGGCCCGGTGCTCACCGGCGGCATGGCGCGCCTGCGCGGCCTGCCGCAATTGCTCGAGCGCACCACCGGTCTGCACTGCCGCATCGCCGACGATCCCGATCACTGCGTCGCGATCGGCGCGTGCCGTGCCCTGCGGTATGCCGGCGCGTTCTCCGAGGTCTATGACTTGGGCGATTTTTCGTATCACCTGTCCGAGAACGTCACGAACTGACGGGCACCGGCGACCGGCGGCGGGCGATGACAGACGGTCGGCAAAGCACAAGACGCGGCGCGGCGCGCGCCCATGCTTTGGGGGCGTGCGCCGCGCCGTTAGGCGTTTTATGCGCCGCCCGGCGCGCTTTTCGGCCATGGCGCGCCACATCGGGCATACTATATCTTGTGGTCTATGATTTTTCTTTGCGAAAAATAAAACTATATATTGACAATGCGAAATAAGCGTGTTATAATAATCAGTACTGAGATCGATCGTCCCTGCAAGCCGCTTGCGGGGGCGTTCCTGTGCGATATCGGCAGAAAAAACGAGGAGGAAACGACATGAAGATCATCAAGCGGGACGGCTCCGAGGCGGTATTCGACCGGCAAAAGATCGAGGCGGCGATCGCGAAGGCGAACGTGAACGTCGACGCGCACGACCGGATCGACGACGAGCAGATCCGCCGGATCGCGGCCGAGGTGGAGGCATACTGCGCGCAGATGAAGCGCGCGCTCAGCGTGGAGGAGATCCAAGATCAGGTGGAGGATCACCTGATGGCGCTCAAGGCGTACCGTTTGGCCCGTGCCTACATCACCTATCGTTACACCCGGGCGCTGGTGCGCAAATCGAACACCACCGATAAGCAGATCCTCAGCCTGATCGAATGCAATAACGAGGAAGTCAAGCAGGAGAACGCGAACAAAAACCCGACGGTCAACAGCGTGCAGCGCGACTATATGGCGGGCGAGGTCAGCAAAGACATCACCAAGCGCATCCTGCTGCCGAAGGACATCGTCGATGCGCACGAGGCGGGGCTGATCCACTTCCATGACGCGGACTATTTCGCACAGCATATGCATAACTGCGATCTGGTCAACCTCGAGGATATGCTGCAAAACGGCACGGTGATCAGCGGCACGAAGATCGAGCGTCCGCACTCGTTCTCCACGGCGTGCAACATCGCCACGCAGATCATCGCACAGGTCGCGTCCAACCAGTACGGCGGGCAGTCCATCAGCCTGACGCATCTGGCGCCCTTCGTGCAGATCAGCCGCGAAAAGATCCGCGAGGATCTGGTGGCCGGCCTGCGCGACGTCGGGCAGACGCTGCCCGAGGAGAGCATAAACACGCTCGTCGAGCGCCGCCTGCGCGAGGAGATCCGCAAGGGCGTGCAAACGATCCAGTATCAGGTCGTGACCCTGATGACCACCAACGGGCAGGCCCCGTTCGTGACCGTGTTCATGTACCTCAACGAGGCGCGCAGCGAGCAGGAGAAGAAGGATCTTGCCCTGATCATCGAGGAAACGCTGCTGCAGCGCTACCGCGGCGTGAAAAACGAGGAGGGCGTGTGGGTCACGCCCGCCTTCCCGAAGCTGATCTATGTGCTGGAGGAGGACAACATCCGCGAAGGCACGCCGTATTTCGAGCTGACCAAGCTGGCCGCCAAATGTACGGCACGCCGCATGGTGCCCGATTACATCAGTGAAAAGATCATGCTGCAGAGCAAGATCGATAAAAACGGCGAGGGGCACTGCTACACCTGCATGGGCTGCCGCAGCTTCCTGACCCCCTATGTGGACGAAAACGGCAAGCCGAAGTATTACGGCCGCTTCAATCAGGGCGTGGTGACGGTCAACCTCGTGGACATCGGCCTGTCCGCGCACGGGGACATGGAGCGGTTCTGGCAGATCTTCGACGAGCGCATGGAGCTGTGCCACCGCGCGCTGCAGTGCCGTCACGAGCGGCTGACCGGCACGCTGTCCGATGCTGCGCCGATCCTGTGGCAGTACGGCGCGCTCGCCCGCCTCAAAAAGGGCGAAACGATCGACCGTTTCCTGCACGGCGGCTATTCCACCCTGTCGCTCGGCTACGCCGGGCTGTGGGAGTGCGTGTACAGCTTAAACGGCAAAAAGCTGACCGAGCCGGAGGGCAAGGAGCTCGGCCTTGCGATCATGCGCAAGCTCAACGAGTACACCGCCAAGTGGAAAGCGGCGGAGAATATCGATTATTCGCTGTACGGCACGCCGCTCGAGAGCACGACCTATAAGTTCGCCAAGTGCCTGCAAAAGCGCTTCGGCGTCGTCAAAGGCGTGACGGATAAGAGCTATATCACCAACAGCTATCACGTCCACGTGACCGAGCCGATCGACGCGTTCGATAAGCTGGCGCTGGAGGCGGAGTTCCAGGCCCTCTCGCCCGGCGGCGCGATCAGCTATGTCGAGGTGCCGAATATGCAGCAGAACCTTGACGCGGTGCTGTCGGTCATGCAGTTCATCTACGATCACATCATGTATGCGGAGCTGAACACCAAAAGCGACTACTGTCAGGTGTGCGGCTATGACGGCGAGATCGAGATCGTGGAACAGGACGGCAAGCTCGTTTGGCGCTGCCCGCATTGCGGCAACACCGACCAGAGCAAGATGAACGTCGCGCGCCGCACCTGCGGCTATATCGGCACGCAGTTCTGGAATCAGGGCCGCACGCAGGAGATCAAGGAGCGCGTGCTGCACCTGTAAGGGCATTCTCGCCAAAAGATCGGCGGTCAGATCTGGTGGATCTGACCTTTGTAAAGCCTGTCCAAATGTGGTATACTATTCCTGTAACGATCTTACGGGAAAGGAGAACCGGCATGGA
>JAJXDX010000055.1 GCA_021640185.1 Oscillospiraceae bacterium
ACGCGCTTACCCAGCAGGTTCTGGCAGAAACGGCCCGGCTTGCCCTAGAGCATATCGGACAGGCTCTTGAGCGGGCGGTTGTTCGGGCCGGTGACCGGGCGGCCGCGGCGGCCGTTATCGATCAGCGCGTCCACCGATTCCTGCAGCATCCGCTTCTCGTTGCGCACGATGATGTCCGGTGCGCCCAGCTCCAGCAGCTTTTTGAGGCGGTTGTTGCGGTTGATGACGCGGCGGTACAGGTCGTTGAGGTCGGACGTCGCGAAACGGCCGCCGTCGAGCTGCACCATCGGGCGGATATCCGGCGGGATGACCGGGATCACGTTCATGATCATCCATTCCGGGCGGTTGCCGGACAGGCGGAAGGACTCGACGACCTCCAGCCGCTTGAGCAGACGGGCGCGCTTTTGGCCGGTGGCCGTTTCCAGCTCTTCCTTGAGCTGGGCGCTGAGCTGCTCGAGATCGATCTCCGCCAGCAGCTTTTGGATATACTCCGCGCCCATGCCGGCATCGAACGCATCGTCATACTTCTCGCGCATATCGGCGTAGTCCTTATCGGACAGCACCTGCTTTTTCTGCAGCGGGGTGTCGCCGGGATCGACCACGATATACTCGGCGAAATACAGCACCTGCTCCAGCTGGCGCGGGGACATATCCAAGATCAGGCCCATGCGGGACGGGATCCCCTTGAAATACCAGATGTGCGACACCGGCGCGGCCAGCTCGATGTGGCCCATACGCTCGCGGCGCACCTTGGCGCGGGTGACCTCGACGCCGCAGCGCTCGCAGATCTTGCCCTTATAGCGGATGCGCTTATACCGGCCGCAGTGGCACTCCCAGTCCTTCGTCGGCCCGAAGATGCGCTCGCAGAACAGGCCGTCGCGCTCCGGCTTCAGGGTGCGGTAGTTGATCGTTTCCGGCTTCTGCACCTCGCCGTAAGACCAGCTGCGGATCTGTTCCGGAGAGGCCAGACCGATCTTAATGGAGTCGAATACATTGAATTGCATCATAGCGGATCACGCCTCCCCTTTATTCTTCATCGTCGCCGGGATAATCCTCGACGGCCTCGTCCTCGACGATATCGCCGTTCTCGTCCATCTCGCCGACACCGTAGCCGTCGAACTCGCCCTCGTTCGCCACGGTGGAGAACGCCTCGCTGTCGGACGACACCATGCCGAGATCGTCATCGTCGTCGAAGTTCTGCTTGAGGTCGATCTCGTTCTTATCGGCATCCAGCACGCGGATGTCCAGACCGAGCGACTGCAGCTCCTTGACGAGGACCTTGAAGGACTCCGGCACGCCGGACTGCGGCACGTTCTCGCCCTTGACGATCGCCTCGTAGGTCTTGACGCGGCCGACGACGTCGTCGGACTTCACCGTCAGGATCTCCTGCAGCGTGTACGCCGCGCCGTAGGCCTCCAGCGCCCAGACTTCCATCTCGCCGAAGCGCTGGCCGCCGAACTGCGCCTTGCCGCCCAGCGGCTGCTGGGTCACGAGGCTGTACGGGCCGGTGGAACGGGCGTGGATCTTATCGTCGACCAGGTGGTGCAGCTTGAGATAGTACATATAGCCGACGGTGACGGGGTTATCGAACAGCTCGCCGGTGCGACCGTCATAGACCGGGGTCTTGCCGTCGGTGCTCTTGCCCGCCTGCGCGAGCAGATCGCGGATATCGTCCTCGTGCGCGCCGTCGAACACGGGCGTCATGACCTTGAAGCCGAGCGCCGCAGCGGCATAGCCGAGGTTGACCTCCAGCACCTGCCCGATGTTCATACGCGAAGGCACGCCCAAGGGGTTGAGCACGATGTCGAGCGGCGTGCCGTCCGGCAGGAAGGGCATATCCTCGCTGGGCAGGATGCGGGAAACGACGCCCTTGTTGCCGTGGCGGCCGGCCATCTTATCGCCGACGCTCAGCTTACGCTTCTGCGCGATATAGCAGCGCACGACCATGTTGACGCCGGGGCTGAGCTCGTCACAGTTCTGGCGCGTGAACACCTTGACGTCGACGATGATGCCGTACTCGCCGTGCGGCACGCGCAGCGAGGTGTCGCGCACCTCGCGCGCCTTCTCGCCGAAGATCGCACGCAGCAGCCGCTCCTCGGCCGTCAGCTCCGTTTCGCCCTTGGGCGTGACCTTACCGACGAGGATGTCGCCGCCGCGCACCTCCGCACCGATGCGGATGATGCCGCGCTCGTCAAGATCCTTGAGCATATCCTCGCCGACGTTCGGGATGTCGCGGGTGATCTCCTCCGGCCCGAGCTTCGTGTCGCGGGATTCGACCTCGTACTCCTCGACGTGGATCGAGGTGTACACGTCGTCGCGCACGATGCGCTCGTTGATGAGGACGGCGTCCTCGTAGTTATAACCTTCCCACGTCATGAAGCCGATCAGCGCGTTCTTGCCCAGCGAGATCTCGCCGTTGCTGGTGGCCGGGCCGTCCGCGACGACCTCGCCCTGCTCCAGATGCTGATCGACACTGACGACCGGGCGCTGGTTGATGCAGGTGCCTTGGTTGGACCGGGCGAATTTGATCAGCTTATACACGTCGATCTCGCCGGTGTCGTCGCGGCGCACCTTGACGGTATCCGCGGACACATAGGTGACCGTACCGGCAGCCTTGGCCAGCACGCAGACACCGGAGTCGACGCCCGCCTTATATTCCATGCCCGTGCCGACGATCGGGCTTTCGGTCGTCAGCAGCGGCACCGCCTGCCCCTGCATGTTGGAGCCCATGAGGGCGCGGTTCGCGTCATCGTTCTCGAGGAACGGGATCATCGCCGTCGCGACGGACACGACCATCTTCGGCGAAACGTCCATGTAGTCGACGACGGAGGGGTCTTCCTCCTTGAACTCGCCGCGGTGGCGGGTCGTGACCTTCGAGCGCACGAAGCGGTTATTCTCGTCGAGCGGCTCGTTGGCCTGCGCGACGACGAATTCGTCCTCGACGTCGGCGGGCATATAGACCACCTCGTCGGTGACGACGCCGGTCGCCTTATCGACCTTGCGGTACGGCGCCTCGATGAAGCCGTACTTATTGATCCGGGCGAAGCTGGCCAGATACGAGATCAGGCCGATGTTCGGGCCTTCCGGTGTTTCGATCGGGCACATCCGGCCGTAGTGGCTGTAGTGCACGTCGCGCACCTCGAACCCGGCGCGGTCACGCGACAGACCGCCGGGACCCAGCGCGGACAGGCGGCGCTTGTGCTTGAGCTCGGCCAAGGGATTGTTCTGATCCATGAACTGCGACAGCGGGGAGGAGCCGAAGAACTCCTTGATCGCCGCCACGACCGGACGGATGTTGATCAGTGCCTGCGGCGTGATCACGTCCATATCCTGGCTCTGCAGGGTCATGCGCTCGCGCACGACGCGCTCCATGCGGGAGAAGCCGATGCGGAACTGGTTCTGCAGCAGCTCGCCCACCGAACGGATACGGCGGTTGCCGAGGTGGTCGATGTCGTCGGTCGTACCGATGCGGTGACCGAGGCAGAGCAGATAGTTGATCGACGCCATGATATCGTCGACGGTGATGTGGTTCGGGACCAGATCCTTCGCACGGGCGAGCAGCGCCTGCGTCAGCGCGTCGTCGTCCTGCCCTTCCTGTTCGGTCAGGATCTCCTTGAGCACGGCATAGCACACCCGCTCGTTGATCGTGTGCTCCACGGCGGCATACACCGCGGGCGACACGTATTTGGCCAGATCGACCATGCCGTTAGACACGATCTTGACCTCGTGCTCCTCGACGTGCTCCTCGACCGTGACATAGGCCACCGTCACGCCGGCATCTTCCATCGCCATGGCGCGCGCGCGGTCGATCAGCTCGCCCGGCTCGCCCATGATCTCGCCCGTGTTCGGATCGACGACCGGGCGGCTGAGCCGGCAGCCCGCCAAGCGATTGGACAGGCCCAGCTTTTTATTGTATTTATAGCGGCCGACGCGCGACAGGTCGTAGCGGCGCGGATCGAAGAACAGGCCCTCGAGGTGCTCCTGCGAGTTCTCGACCGTGGCCGGCTCGCCCGGGCGCAGCTTGCGATAGATCTCGAGCAGCGCTTCCTCGCGGTTCTTCGTCGGATCCTTCTCCAGCGTGGCCATGATGCGCACGTCCTCGCCGAAGAAGTCCAGGATCTCGGCATCGCTGCCGAGGCCCAGCGCACGCGCCAGCACCGTGACCGGGATCTTGCGGTTTTTATCGATGCGGACATAGAACACGTCGGTGGAGTCGGTCTCGTACTCCAGCCATGCGCCGCGGTTCGGGATGACGGTGGTGGCGAACAGCTCCTTACCGTAGGCGTCGTGCGTCATATCGTAATACACGCCCGGCGAACGCACCAGCTGCGACACGATCACGCGCTCGGCACCGTTGATGACGAAGGTGCCGCTGTCGGTCATGATCGGGAACTCGCCCATAAAGACCTCGGACTCCTTGATCTCGCCCGTTTCTTTATTGAGCAGGCGCACCCGCACGTGCAGCGGCGCGGCGTAGGTCACGTCGCGCTCCTTGCACTCCTCCACCGTGTATTTCGGCGTGTCGTCCATGCGATAACCGATGAAATCGAGCACGAGATTGCCGTTATAGTCCGTGATCGCCGCCGTTTCGTCAAAGACCTCTTTCAGGCCGTCGCCGAGGAACCACTCGTACGAGTTCTTCTGCACCTCGATGAGGTTCGGCATATCCAGGACCTCGTTGATCTTGGCAAAACTCATGCGCACGTTGTTGCCCAGCTTTACCGGTTTGATATTCGCCATAGGCCAGATCACTCCTGTCTTGTTTTTCCCGGGCGCGCCGCTGCCGCGCCCGCCGCTGTCGGACATCGCTTTACATCCGTGCCCTTCGCGCACGCCGCGCCCGATCGAAAAGCCGGAAGTAAAAATTCCTCTTGACTTTTCCCGGAGCTTTGTGCTATACTGCTGTATAGCAAAAGGGCATAGTCCGCATATTAAAGCAGTATATTATAATACACGATATTCGTCCGTCTGTCAACCCCCGAATCGCGGGGTCGGCGGATTTTTTTGCACCTTTTTTGCCCCAAAATGCCGTTTTTGTCCCCGTTTTGGCACAAAACGGGCAAAAACCGGCGCGAAACGACGCAAAACAGCCGTCCCGTCCGGCCGATCGGCCGAACGGGACGGCTGTTTTCTTCCCGCCGGGCGGCGGAAAACACGAATGGATGTTCGGATTTTCGACGGATGAAACACACGGTGGCGTTGTTCGGAAAACACAATCCCCCGCTCATCTCACCTCGCAGTAAGCGGCGATCGCGGCGGCGGCGAATGCCGCCGTCCCTTCGCCGCCCGCGGCATCGATCCGGCGGGCGAACCGCTCGTCGGCGGCATAGAGCTGTCCCAGTCCGGACAGGATAGGCGTGGTGCAGGGGTAAAAGTGCGCGGTGATGTATTGCTGCAATGCGCAGACGGCGCTGCGCACCTCCGGCGAGCCGAGCGGCGCGCCGCGCAGCGCGCCCATGGCGGCCAGCTGCAAAAGCAGCCCGTCGGCGGCAGCATCGTCCCGGCAGGCGCTTGTTTCGGCTGCGCGGGCCGCCGTTTTGGTATCGTCAACAGCGGAAAATGACATGGCGATCTCTCCTTTTCCTTATTTTGATCGGTCAGCCCTCCGGCGCAGCGCCGTTTTCGGTCAGGCGCAGGGCGACGGCGGTGATGTCGTCCGGATGGTCGCCCTGCGCGGCGAAGGCGGCCTCCGCCACCCGGTCGGCCAACTGCTGCATGGAGCAGTCCGGCGGCAGCGCGCGCAGCAACTCCTCGACGGGCGAAAGCCCGGCGCACAGCGCGCCGTCACTGATCAGCAGCAGCACGTCGCCGGGGCAGAGCCTGTCCCGGCCGTGTGAAAAGCGGGCATCCGGCAGGATGCCGACCGGCAGCGACGACTGCTCCAGCCGCGACACGCGCCCGCCGGACAGCAGCAGCGACGGCGCTGCCCCCGCCTTGTACAGCGTCAGGCGGCCGCCGTTCAGGTCGACCTCGGCGGCGTCGAGGGTGGCCAGACTTTCCTCCTCGCACTTGACCAGCAGGGCGGCGTTGACCATCGGCAGGATGTCGTCCGGCAGGAAGCCGCCCTGCCACAGCCGCGCCGTCAGCCCGACGGTCATCGCACCGTCGACGGCGGCGCGGCCGCCGCTGCCCATGCCGTCGCTCAGCAGCGCCACGGCGGTGCTGCCGCACGGGAACAGGCGCACGGCATCGCCGCACAGCTTTTCGCCCACGCAGCAGCGCTGTGCGGCACCTTGCTCCAGCGCATAGCGCGTGCGCTCCGTCACCGTCACGCGGACGCGCCCGCCCCCGGCAACGATCTGCGGCGCGGCCAATGCGCGGCCGCAGGTATCCTCCAGTTCCCGCCATGCGCGGCCGCCGCGCGACAGCGGAGCGGCCGTGTCCTCGTCCCCGGTCAGGGACAGCTGCACGGTCAGCCGGCCGGCGGGATCGAACGCGCAGACGCACGCCCGCACCGGCAGGCCGCGCTCCTCGCACAGGGCCGAAACGCGCGCCGAAAGCTCGCCGTCCGTGCGGTGCGGCGCGCGTGCCTCGTCGGCTGCGCCGTGCAGCAGCCCGCCAAGGCCGGACAGGCGGCCGCCGACCGCGCTTTGGATGTCGCGCAGGCGGCTCCATGCCGCCTGCCGCGCCACGCACGCGGCATAGCCGCGGTCAAGGCGTTCGGCCAGCCGTTCCGCCTGACGGCAGTGGGCGCCGAGGCCGTCCGGCAGATCCTGCACGGCGATGCCGCCCTGCTGCCGCAGCAGCTGCGCCGCATCGGCGAACGCCGCCTGCGTTTGCTGCGCGCGCTGCTCCCAGCACAGCGCATACAGCGGGCAGACCGCGCACAGCTCCTGTGCCGCCGTGCGGCACACCGCCTCGGCATCCGGCGCACCGTGGCGCGACAGGCGCGCCGACACCTCCGCCACCGTGGCGGAGATGTCGTCCACCGCCTGCGCCGCCCCCTCCAGACGCAGGGCGGTCAGCTGCCGCTGCCCGGCGGCGGCCGGATCTTCCCGCTGCAGCGGCAGCAGACGGCACAGCCGGGCCACCGCCCGTTTCGGCAGCAGCAGATACACCGCCCCGGCCGCGAGCAGCTCCAACAGGCGCAGCAGGATCGTTTCGTCCGTGCCGGTGAGGGCAAGCACGCCCGCACCGCATAAAAAGGCCAGCACCTGCGCCGCGCGGCCGAAGCGCTCGAACACCCCGGCGAGCAGCCCGCCGAACGTCAGCGCCGCCGCCAGCACCGCCTGCTCCGGCGCGGCCAGCAGCGTGGCCGTGCCGACGACCGCACCGGCCAAACAGCCGCCGTGCACCCGGCCCTCGCGGGCACACAGCAAGATCAGCAGCGCCGCCGCTGCGCGTCCGGGCGCGAAGCCGGAGATCGTCAGCGTCGCGGCCGCCATGACGGCGGCCGCGCCGGTGAACAGCACGCACGCCTGCCGCACCGCCGTGCCCGGCTCCGCCGCGCCGGACAGGCGCGCACCGTCCGTCCGCAGGGCGACGCGGAACGCGGACGCGCAGCCTGCGGCCACGATGCACTCGGTGCCGAGCAGCAGCACGCCGTAACCGTCCAAGCCGCGCCCGCCCTGTACGATCAGCCCCGTGACGAGGCACGCGGCGGCCGCCGTCAGCGGCGGCACGGCGGCACTGTCCCGCCAGCGCGGCACGCTGCCCGCGATCCAGCGCAGGCCGCCCGCCACGCCGACGGCGGCGATGTAGCGCAGCGGCGACGTTCCGCCGGCCAGCAGATAGCCCGCCGCGGCGGCGAGCGATACCGGCAGCACGGCGATGTCCGCCGCCGCGGCCAGCGCGACCCCGAAGGGGGACAGCACCCCGTACAGCGCCGCGCGCGGCAAAAGCAGCGCCAGCAAACAGCGCAGCAGCACGGCTGCCGCCCGCACACTGCGCTCGTCGCGCGGCGCGCCGGCGGCCTGTCCGGCGGCGCAGGAGCTTTTCGTGCCCATGTTATCCGTCCTTTCCTTTCCGTTTCGTTGCGTCACCAGTATGCGCCCGGCAGGCCGCGAGACGTGTCACATCCGGGCAGCGGATCGGCGCGTCCCGTGTCGGATCGGTGCCGCGCGGGAAAAGAAGCGCGCATCGCAGCGAAAGCGGTCGCACCGCGTCGCGCAACAAGGCATTGACAGGCGCGTCGGTTTGCGGTAAGATGAGGGGGAACGAAGGAAAAAGGAGGGAAAGAGATGCAGGAGAGCGAATGGAACGGCTATCGCCGGCTCGACTTCACCGTAGACGGGCGCGACAGCCTGCTGATCGTGCCGGAGCATCCTCTGCCGGGCGACCCATGGGTGTGGCGCACGGAATTCTTCGGCGCGTTCGACACCGTCGACCGTGCGCTGTTAAACAAGGGCTGGCACATTGCCTATCACAAGGTCAGCGATATGTACGGCTGCCAAAGGGCGGTGGAATACCTGCGTGCTTTCCAAGATCATGTGGAGCAGCATTTCCACCTGAGCCTGCACCCGGTGCTGTTCGGCTTTTCGCGCGGGGGACTGTATGCCGTCAACTATGCGGTGGCGTACCCCGGCCGCGTGGGCGGGCTGTATCTGGACGCGCCGGTGCTGGACATCCGCTCGTGGCCCGGCGGACTGGGCTGCGGGGACGGCGACCCCGACTGCTGGGCGCAGTGCAAGGCGCTGTACGGCCTGACGGACGATTCCGCGCCCGGCTTTGCGCAAAACCCGCTTGATCAGGCGGCCAGACTGGCCGCGTGCGGCATCCCGGTCGTGGGCGTGGCGGGGCTGGCGGACACCACCGTCCCGTACAGCGAGAACCTGCAGCGCTTCACACCGCGGTTCCGCGCGGCGGGCGGCAAGATCCGCGTGATCGAAAAACCCGGCTGTGCGCACCACCCCCACTCGCTGGAGGATCCCGAGCCGGTGGTAGCGTTCGCGGAAGACCATTGCATACGCCGCTGA
>JAJXDX010000056.1 GCA_021640185.1 Oscillospiraceae bacterium
GGCGCTCTGTCCGCCGTCAGCGGTTTGAACGCGCTCCGGCCCCTGCGCGGCGTCAGCCATTTCCGCCGATCCGGCGCTCTGCCCGCCGTCAGCAATTTGGACGCGCTCCGGCTCCTGCGCGGCGTCAGCCATTTCCGCCGATGCAGCGCCCTGCTCGTCGGCCGCCTCTGCCGTTTCGGCCTTCCTTTCGTCGGCCTTCTTGGCCTTGCCGTCGTCCTCGTCGTCCAGCCCGCTCAGTTCGGCGGAGCGCATCAGGCACTTGTAGCCGTAGCGCATCGAATCGTAAAAGTTGAACAGTCCGCGCACGAACGGCCATTTCGTCCACGCCGGGCGCTTGTTCACGGGGTTGTCCCATTGCTCCAGCACGATCTGTCCGGCGGGATCGCGCACGGCCATCGCCGTTTTGTGCGGGCCGCGCATCATCACGCCTTCGATCAGTGCTTGACCGCCGATAGAGGTCCGCTTTTCCGTTTTCGTGTCTGCCATCATCCGTTTCCTTTCCGCCGGTCGGCGTTCAGTTCTCTTTTTCTGCCGCGGGGAGCGTCACGGTCACCGTCGTGCCCACGCCCGGCTCGCTGTCGATGTCCAGCCGTCCGCCGTGCAGGCGGACGATCTCGTCCACCAGCGACAGCCCGATCCCGGAACCGGGATTGGACGGGTCGGTCTGATAAAATTTCTGCCGCACGCGCGGCAGTTCCTCCGCCGCGATGCCGATCCCGGTGTCGCTCACCACGATCTGCACGCCGTCCGGCATGGCGGCCGCCTCAACGCGGATGCGGTCGCCGGCGCGGGAGTATTTCACCGCGTTGTCCAGCAGGTTGACGAACACCTGCCGCAGCCGGTCGGGGTCGCCCCAGACGGGCGGCAGATCCTCGCCGCCGAAGTATTCCAGCCGCATCCCGGCGCGCGCCGCGCGGTCGCGGAAAAGGAACGCCGCCTCTTCCAGTTCAGCCAGAATGTCCAGTTCGCGGCGGTGCAGCACGATGTGCCCGCTCTCCATGCGCGAAAAGTCCAGCAGCTCCTCCACCAGCCCGCTCAGCCGTCCGGCCTCGCGGCCGATGACGGCCAGACCGCGTTCGTTCAGTTCGCGGTCGTCCGGCACGCTCTGCAGCGTTTCGCTCCAGCCCTTGATGGCGGTCAGCGGCGTGCGCAGTTCGTGCGAAACGGACGAGAGGAACTCGTTTTTCATCCGTTCCGTTTCGCCGATCTCCTGCGCCATGAAGTTGATCGCATCGCATAGGTCGCCGATCTCGTCGTCATATTCCTTCGTCAGCCGCGCGTCGTATTCGCCCATCGCGATGCGCCGCGTCGTGCGTCCGATCTCGGTCACCGGGTCGACGATGGAGCGGATGAAGTACGATCCGGACAGCGCGACGAAAAACAGGATCAGCAGCACGATGCCGAACACCAACAGCGTCAGCACCGTGATCTGCCGCGTCACCGGCCGCAGCGAGGTCACGTAGCGCAGTGCGCCGATCGAGTTGCCGCCGCTGTCCTGCGCGATGACCGTCAGCGCCATCACGCGCTCGCCGCTGCCGTTTTTGCCCGTCCAGTAGCATTCGCCGCCGTTCGCGGCGGCCTCGGCCGCCTGTTCGGCGACGGCCGGGTCGTTCACCGGGACGAACCCGGTCGACGAGAGCAGGATGCCTCCGCTCGTGTTCAGCACCTGCAGTTCCAGCTTGTCTTTGTCGGTAAAATACGCGATCAGTTCGCGGCTGCGCTTCTCCCATGTCGAGGCGTTCTCGGCATCGGCGGAAAGCTCCAGCGTGCGGCGGTACAGCTGTGCGCGGTTCTCCAGCGCGGAGCGCAGGCTCTGATAGTAATATCCGCGCAGCACCCACGATAGGATGCCGCCGATCAGCAGCAGCAGCGCCGCCATCAGCGCAAAGGCGTTGCGCACCCACCGCCGGGCCAGCGTCGTGCGCGCGCGCTTGCCGCGCGGACGCCTTACGTTGCCCATCGGTAGCCCATCCCCCAAACGGTCAGCAGATGCCGCGGCGCGGAAGGGTCGTCCTCGATCTTCATGCGCAGGCGGCGGACGTTCACGTCAACGACCTTCTCGTCGCCGAAATACCCCTCGCCCCAGATCGCGTGCAGGATGTCGGCGCGCGCGTGCGTCCGGTCGGGATGCAGGAAGAAAAACTCCATGATCTGGTACTCCAGCTGCGTCAGGTCCACCGGCTCGCCCGCGCGCGACAGCGTGCGCCGCCGCCGGTCGAGCAAAAACTCGCCCAGTCGGATCTCCGGCTGCCCGCCGCTCTGCCGCCGGGCCGTTTCCAGCCGGCGGTACAGCGCGTCCACGCGGGCGATCAGCTCCGCCGTGCCGAACGGCTTGGTCACATAGTCGTCCGCGCCCATCTGCAGGCCGTTGACCTTTTCCGTTTCCTGCGTGCGGGCCGTCAGTATCACGATGCCCATCGTGTCGCTCATGGTGCGCAGCCGGCTGCACGTTTCAAAGCCGTCGATGCCCGGCAGCATCACGTCCAGCAGCGCGATGTCGATCTGCGGATCGGCGGTATAGCAGGAAAGCGCCTCCTCGCCGGAGCCGGCCTGCACCACCGTGTAGCCCGCGCGTTCCAGATTGATCACCACGAAAGAACGGATGCTCTCCTCGTCCTCGCACACCAAGATCTTTTTCATCGGCTCCACGTCCTTTTCACCTGTGCACCGTCTGTGCGGCGGGCGTCAGGTTCTGTATCTGTTGGATGTTCATGTCCGGGTCGATGCGCGACACCATGTAGCGCACCTGCGCGATGTCCAGCACGTCCTCGTCGAACCAAGCGGCCAGCCCCGGCCGGTCGCCCGTCGGTTCGTACAGCACGCTGAACACGATCTCCTCGCCCGGACTTTCGGCAAAGTATTCCTGCATCGGATCGGCCGAGCATTGCAGCCGCAGCCACGCCGCGCTGCCGCCCGTCTGTATCAGCGACAGCGTGCGCGTGTTCGCATCATAGCGGGTGGTCACACCGGCTCGCCTCTCCGGGCTCAGCGTGACGATGTAGCCGTCCGGCACGTTGACGATCGTATACTGCTTTTCCGTCCATTCGCCGCTCGCGGCCGAATAGTTGCGCCAGCTCGTCGCAAAGCCGTAGCTCGGCACTTCTTCCGTTTCTCCGTACCCCGGCAGCAGCGCCGGGAAGGGGATCTCCGGCTGCCCATCGCCGTCGATGTCGCACACCGTCAGCCCCAGCCGCCGCGCCGTCGTCGGCGTGGTGTTCGTGCGCGGATCGTAAAACGGCGCGCACAGCGTCCGCCCGTCATAGTAGAGCAGCTCCGTCACCAGCGACCCGCCGCCCGCCGACGCATCCACATACAGTCCGGTCAGCCGCTCGCCAAGCTTGCACGGCGTCGTCCCGACGAACTGCGTGATCCGCCCGTCCAGCCGCGCCGCCGCGATGGTCGTGAAGGCGTCGTTCTCGATCCCGGTCAGTGTCGCGGTCACCTCGTCCGCGCCTGCGATGCGCAGCAGCAGCAGCCGGTCCGGCCGCCCGGCATCGAACGCGCCGGTCACCATGCGGGAATACATCCGGTCGTCGCTGATCACCCGCAGCTCGTCGGCGATGCTCAGCACCGCCAAGCGGTGGTCGCGCAGGTTGTAGGTGTCCCAGCCGGTCAGCACTTCCTGTATGCCGTCGCCGTCCAGGTCGGCAAAGGCCACCTGCAGGATCTCCGCCCCCAGCTCGCCCAGATCGCCCACCGATACCCATTCCTCGCCGTCACGGCGCAAAAGGTTGACGTGCGTCTTGTCCGGCGTGGCGGAAAGCGTATAGAACGCCAGCGCGATGCTCGGCCGCTGCCAGCCGCCCCCGACCGGCGTGCCGTAGTCGTCGCACAGCACGAAGGCGGAGGTGTGCTCCCCCTCGGACGGATAGCGCAGCGTGTACCGCGCACCGGTCTTGCCGCTGTCGCGGATGTATGTCTCCAGCGCCGCCTGAACGCCCTGCTGCTCCCCTTGGGCGACCGGCGGCTGCAGCAGCATATCGACGTCCATGCTGCACCCGCCAAGCAGCAGCATCAGCGCCGCGGCCGGCGCGGCGAACCGCCGGAAGGCACGTGCCCTCATGCCGCCACCCCCTTTTTTCTGACTATACTCTACATTATAGCAAAATGCCCCGCCTTCTGTCAACAGAAAGCGGGGCACACCACCTTTATTTCGTTCCCGTCATCAGTTTCCGGTCAAACAGCGTCCACGGCAGCCGTTCCGGCGGCGGGCAGGCGCAGTCGATCGGTACGCCCGTCACCGGGTGTGTGAACGCGATCCGGCACGACCACAGCGCCAGCCCCGGGAACGCCTCTCCCGCGCCGTCGTCCGCCCGGCCGTATTTCGTGTCCCCCAGCAGCGGCATCCGCCGGGCGGAGAACTGTACGCGGATCTGATGCGTGCGCCCGGTGTGCAGCCGCACGCGCACCAGTGTCAGCGGTTCGCCGCCGTTCGGCCGCACGGTGTTAAGCACCGTGTAGGTCAGCACCGCCTCTTTTGCCCCGCGCGTCCCTTCGGGGACGACGCGGGACTTCGCGCGCGCGGCATCCTTCAGCAAATAGTCGCGCCATTCGCCGCTTTGCTCACGCGGGACGCCCCGCACCACCGCCAGATATTCCTTGACGAATCGGTGCTCCGCCATCTGCCGGTACAGCCCCGGCGTGGCGCGGCTGCTTTTGGCATACACCATCGCGCCGCCCACCGGCTGATCTAGGCGGTGGATCACGTCGATCTTGTAGGCGCGCGTCTGCTTTTTCAGCAGCGTCGGCATATCGCGCCGCCGTCCCGGCTCCGGCGCGGACAGGATGCCCACCGGCTTCTCGCACACGATCAGGTATTTGTCCTCATACAGCGCCCGGATCATCGTCTATCCTCCGTCCAAAGATATGCGCGCACGTCGAACGGCTCTACCGCGCTGTCGGCACGCAGATACAGCGGATGATGCGGATGCCCTTTTTTCGACCGCCGCCCGGCCGTCACCCACCGCGCGCCGTGCCGCTCGCCGATGGCCACCATGTCGCGCAGGCAGTCGGTCAGGTACGGCCGCTTCTCCACGATCGTGCCCCACGCCGCCCATACGGTCGGCACCACGCCCGCACCGCAGCCGGATAGGATGTAGTCGAACGCCGCCATGTTCTCGCGGTGCAGCTCTTCGTTGAGCTTTTCGTCCATCCGGTCGGGATCCGTTGCCCGCTGGGCATAGACGTTGAACATGATGAAGCTGTCGAAGCCGTTGTTTTCCGCGATGCGCTGCACGGACTTCAGCGTGTTGTCCAGATCGTCCGGCGCGGCGGTCGAGGGATTGATCCCGATGCAGATCAGCGGATCCTCTCCGCGCGTGCCGAGGATGTACCGGTACGGCTCCAGCCGGCAGGGAACATACAGCCAGCGCGTCCGGTCGTAGCCGACCTCGGCCGTTTCTTCCTCGCTCAGCGCCTCGGCAAAGGGGCAGATCGTCAGCGTCTGCGTGTCGGCGGCGGGGGTATACATGGGGCATCGTCCTTTCCGTTTTCCTGCCGCTATCATACCACATCCCGCGCCGCCGCGCAAGCCGCGGCAAAAATCGCTTGCAGATTCGCGCGGGATGTGGTAGAATATCCCCGTTGGCGGCGCGCCCCGCGCGCCCGGAGAAGGAGAAAAAGGAAGGAGCATCCCTTTATGGCCAAGCCGATCATCCTGTGTGCCGACAGCACCTGCGACCTCAGCGAAGAACTGCTGGAGCGCTATAACATCCATATCTTCCCGCTGCACATCGTCCTCGGCGACCGCACCTATCAGGACGGCGTCGATCTCGTCCCCGATCAGATCTATCAGATCTACCGCGAAAAAAAGATCCTGCCCAAGACCGCGGCCATCAACGTCGAGGAGTATACCGAGTTCGTCCGTCCGTTCATCAAGGCGGGCAACGACGTGATCTATGTCACGCTCGGCTCCGGCATCTCCGCCACATATAATAACTGCCGCTTGGCGGCCGAGGAGCTGCCGGGGATGTACGTCATCGACAGCGGCAACCTCTCCACCGGCATGGGGCACGTCGTGCTCGCCGCCGCCAAGGGGATCGAGGCCGGTCTGCCGGTCGAGCAGATCGTGGAACAAACGCGCGCCCTCGCGCATCGGGTCGAGGCATCGTTCGTCATCGACACGCTCGAGTTTTTGTACAAAGGCGGCCGCTGCTCGGCGCTCGCCATGCTCGGCGCGAATATGCTCAAGCTCAAGCCGTGCATCGAGGTCGACAACGCCGACAGCAGGATGTCCGTCGGCAAAAAATACCGCGGTTCGCTCGATAAAGCGCTCGAGCAGTACGTCAAGGATCGTCTGGAGGGCCGCGACGACATCGTCACCGACCGGATCTTCATCACCCATTCCGGCATCGCGCCGGAGCGGGTCGAGCTCGTCCGGCGCGAGATCGCGAAGTACCAGCAGTTCGACGAGATCATCGAAACGCGCGCCGGCTGCACCATCTCCTCGCACTGTGGGCCGAACACGCTCGGCATCCTGTTCGTGCGCAAAGAAAAATAAGCTTGCTTGCCGCAACTGTTCGCCACCGGCGAACAGTTGCGGCTTTTTCATCCAAACCGGCTTTTTTTCTCGCTTTGCCGTTGACAAAGGAATGCCCATGCGCTACAATGATAGATAACGCACCGCAGCCGGGCAGCCTGTCCGCGATATTGGCGGACACCCGTGCGTGCGTGCAAAGCTGTTTTGGAGGGATCCCCATGTCAAGAGTATACAATTTTTCCGCCGGACCGTCCATGCTGCCGGAAAGCGTTCTGCGCCGCGCGGCGGACGAGATGCTGGATTATCACGGCTGCGGCCAGTCGGTGATGGAGATGTCCCACCGCTCAAAAACGTATCAGGGCATCATCGACGGGACGGAAGCGCTCCTGCGCGAGCTGATGGGCATCCCGGATAACTATCAGGTGCTGTTTCTGCAGGGCGGCGCATCCTCGCAGTTCGCGATGATCCCGATGAACCTGATGACCGGCAGCGGCAAGGCGGATTACGTCGTCACCGGCCAGTGGGCAAAAAAGGCGTATAAGGAAGCGGCGCGCTACGGCGCGGCGCACGTCGTGGCCAGCTCCGAGGATAAGACGTTCTCTTACATCCCCAAGCTCGATCCCGCCGCCTTCACGCCGGACGCGGATTATTTCTACATCTGCATGAACAACACGATCTACGGCACCGTCTATCACGATCTGCCGGATACCGGCAGTGTGCCGCTCGTCGCGGATGCGTCGTCCTGCATCCTGTCGCGCCCGATCGACGTGTCGAAGTTCGGCATCCTCTACGCCGGCGCGCAGAAGAACATGGCGCCCGCAGGCGTCACGGTCGTCATCATCCGCAAAGATCTCATCGGCCACGCGATGGACATCACCCCCACGATGTTCAACTACCAGATCCACGCCGATAACGGCTCGATGTTCAACACCCCGCCGTGCTATACGATCTATGTCATGGGTCTGGTGCTCGAGTGGCTCAAAAACGACATCGGCGGTCTGGAGAATATGCAGGCCATCAATGAGGAAAAGGCCGCCATGCTCTATGGCTTCCTCGACAGCTCGAAGCTTTTCCGCGGTACCGTCGTGCCGGAGGACCGCTCGCTGATGAACGTGCCGTTCGTCACCGGCGATCCGGAAAAGGACGCCGCCTTCGTCAAGGCGGCGACCGAGGCGGGCTTCGTCAACCTCAAGGGCCACCGTTCCGTCGGCGGGATGCGTGCGTCGATCTACAATGCGATGCCGGTCGAGGGCGTCAAAAAGCTCGTCGAGTTCATGAAAGAATTCGAGCGGCAAAACGGGTAAGGAGCGTATGAAGATGGAGATCTGCACACTCAACAAGATCGCGGCCTGCGGCACGGCGCGCCTCGGCGCGGGCTACACGGTCACGGATAAGCTCGATAATGCCGACGGCGTGCTCGTGCGCTCGGCGGCCATGCACGATATGCCTTTGCCGGAGCGTCTGGCCGCGATCGCGCGCGCGGGCGCGGGCGTCAACAACATCCCGGTCGACCTCTGCAGCGAAAAGGGCATCGTCGTGTTCAACACCCCCGGTGCCAACGCCAACGCCGTCAAGGAGCTGGTGCTGGCCGGTCTGCTGCTGTCCTCCCGCCGCATCGTCGCGGGCGCGGATTGGGCGCAGGGGCTGAAGGGCGAGGGCGATGCCGTCGCCAAGCTCGTCGAAAAAGGCAAGTCGGCCTTCGCCGGGCCGGAGATCCTCGGCAAAAAGCTCGGCGTCATCGGCCTCGGCGCGATCGGCGTGCTGGTCGCCAATGCGGCCGTCGCCCTCGGCATGGAGGTCTACGGGTACGACCCGTACCTGTCGGTCGATGCCGCGTGGCACCTGTCGCGCGCCATCCGCCACGCCAAAACGCTCGACGAGATCTATGCCGACTGTGACTACATCACCGTCCACGTTCCGCTCACGCCGGACACCAAGGGCATGATCGGCACGGACGCGATCGCTGCGATGAAAAACGGCGTGCGCATCCTCAATTTCGCCCGCGGCGGTCTGGTCGATAACGGCGCGCTGCTCGCGGCGCTGTCCTCCGGCAAGGTCGCGTCCTATGTCACCGATTTCCCGTCGGACGACCTGCTCGGGGTCGAGAACGCGGTCTGCCTGCCGCACCTCGGTGCCTCCACGCCGGAAAGCGAGGACAACTGCGCCGTCATGGCTGCGGACGAGCTGAAGGATTATCTCGAAAACGGCAACATCACCCATTCCGTCAACTATCCGGACATGAGCGTCCCGCGCAGCGGCGACGCACGCATCTGTGTCCTGCACAAAAACGTGCCGAATATGCTCGCCCAGATCAGCGCGGTCGTTTCCGCCGCCGGGATGAACATCGCCTCCATGACCAACAAGTCCCGCAAGGATCTGGCTTACAC
>JAJXDX010000437.1:0-523 GCA_021640185.1 Oscillospiraceae bacterium
GTGCGGCGCCGGCCGTACAGCGTCATCCTGCTCGACGAGATCGAAAATGCGCACCCGGACGTGTTTGGGCTGCTGCTGCAGATCCTGGAGGAGGGCTGCCTGACGGACGCGCAGGGACGCAAAACGGATCTGCGCAACACGCTGATCGTGCTGACCTCCAACATCGGTGCGCGGCAGATCGCGGGCGAGGGGCAGCTGGGTTTCGCCGATGCCGCGCCGGGCGCGGCGGACACGAAACGGCAGCACGCCGCCGCCATGACGGAGCTGAAAAAGCTGTTTCGGCCGGAATTGCTCAACCGGATCGACGCCGTGATCGTGTTCCGACCGCTGGACCGGGCGCAGATCCGGCAGATCGCGCAGCGGATGCTGGACGATCTGCGGCAGCGGCTGCAGGGGCTGGGCTACGCCTGCGTGGTGGGCGAGGGCGTGGCCGAGGCGCTGGCGGACGCGGGGTTCGATCCCGTGTACGGCGCGCGGCCGCTGCGGCGGCAATTGCGCGAGCAGATCGAGGATCTTTTGGCGG
>JAJXDX010000437.1:533-1432 GCA_021640185.1 Oscillospiraceae bacterium
CTGATGCTTACCGGCGCGGTGCGCAAGGGCGACACCGTCGCCGTCCGCCTGCAGGCGGACAGGGTCGTGTGCGAAAAGGCGAGCTGCCTGCCTACGGCCTGACGAGCGGCAAAAGAAACGGGCTGCGGCATTTGCCGCAGCCCGCTCTCTTTTGGTGAACTCAGCCTTTCAGGCCGCGCTCCTGCCGATCCATGTCCTCGACGACGATGTCGAAGATCTCGCCCAAGGTCGCGCAGTATTCCAGCACCTTCCACGGCTCGTTGGTGTGAAAGTGGATCTTGATCAGCTCGTCATCGCCGACGGCCAGCAGGCAGTCGCCCTTGAAGTGCGCGGTGAAATAGTCGCCGATCGCGTCCTCGTCCAGACCGTGACCCTCGATCAGCAGTTGCGTGTCATAACGGTATTCCAGCATTGAAAATTCTCCTTTTCGTATATTTATGATATGGATACCCGTAAGATCGATATGGATATCCGCATCGCAGCGGATGTTATTTGCTTCCGCGGCGGGAAGCGTTGTTGTCCGGGACAGCGATCTTGCCCGCGCGGAAGGCATCGGCGAACCAAACCTCGGGCAGCGAGAACGCACGGCCGTTCAGATACTCCAGCTCGTCGGCGGGGGTGGTGAAGGCGAAGCGCAGCCGGTAGGAGCACAGGGCCTGTTTATTGAACCCCGTCCCGCGATCGAGCGCGTTCGATCCGTATTTGCCGTCGCCCAGCAGCGGGTGGCCGATGCTGGCCAGATGGGCGCGGATCTGATGGGTGCGGCCGGTGAGCAGTTCGATCTCCAGCAGCGAGAGCTCGCCGCGTTCCTCGAGCACGCGGTAGCGCGTGCGGATCGTGCGCGCGCCGGGCTGCCGGGTATCGCGGATGAACACGCGGTTGTTTTTTTCGTCCTTTTC
>JAJXDX010000438.1 GCA_021640185.1 Oscillospiraceae bacterium
CTATAATGTGGGTCTTTATTCGGGCAGGCGGGATATATCCGGAGGGACGCGCCTGCCGCCGAAAAGGGAAAGGGACGTGGATCGGATGAGAGATGCGCAGCGCGGGAAGGTACCGCTTGACAGGATCTGGCCTATCGGCTGGCTGGTGTATTTCATCAGCTATTTTACCCGCTACAACTATTCTGCGGCGATGGTCGCCATCGCCGAGGCGGAGGGCTTCGACACCGGAATGACGGGGCTGATCGCCTCGGCGCTGTTCGTCTGCTACGGTGCGGGGCAGATGATCGCCGGATGGATCGGCGAGCGGTGCTATCCGCGCCGGATGGTGTTTGCCGGGCTGTTCGGCTCGGCGATATGCAATGCGGTGATGGGGCTGTCCGGCAGCTATCCGCTCATGCTGGCGGCATGGGGGCTCAACGGCCTGATGTGTGCGATGATCTGGGCCCCGATGGTACGGCTGCTCACGATCGTTCTGCCGCATGACCGGCAGCGCCGCGCCATGCTCTCGTTTTCCTATTCCACGGCGCTGGGACAGGCGGGAACGTATCTGCTGGTGTCGTTTTTGACGGTGTGGCTGCCGTGGCGGTACGCCTTTTTCGTCCCGACGGTGCTGGCCGCCGCCGTGGCGCTGCTGTGGCTGTTTTCCGTGCCGCGCGACTGCGCGGCCGGAGCGCTGCCCGCTCCGGCGGCGGATGAGGCGCCCGCAGCGGCCGCGCCGGGAACGGCGCGCCGCGGACGGGTGTGGCTGATCTCCGGCCTGCCGGCGATCCTGTGCGCCATATTGCTGATGGGCGTGCTCAAGGACGGGATCCTGACGTGGGTGCCGCAGATGGTGAAGGACACCTTCGGGACATCGACGTCGCTGTCGATCTTTCTGTCGGCCGTGCTGCCGGTCGTGACCGTGGCGTCCGTGCCGCTGGTCAAGCTGCTGTGCCGCCTGTGCCGCAGCGACGACATGATCGTCAGCGCCGTGCTATACGGCGGCGCGGCGGTGGGGATGCTGTTGCTGCTGCTGTTCGGCGGGACATCGCCCGCCGCGGCGATCGTGCTGTTCTCGCTCGTCGCGACGCTGGTGTCCGGGGTGAATGCCGTGCTGATCAGCTTCATCCCGCTGCGGTATGCGGCCTTTGGGCTGACGGCCGTCGTCGCCGGGCTGACGAACGCCGTGACCTATCTGGGCAGTGCGCTGTCCGGCTTCGGGATCGGCGCGGTGGCACAGCACGGCGGCTGGCGGACGGTGGAAGAGCTGCTGTTGGCGCTGTGTGCCGCGGGCATCGTGTGCTGTGCGGCGATCCGGCCGGTGTGGCGGCGCTTTTGCGCCGCCGACCCGAACGGAGAGAACTGATCATCGACCGAAGAAAACCGCCGGGCGCGGAGGGGATACCCCTTTGCGCCCGGCGGTTTTTGCGTTGCCGCGGTGCGGTCATTCC
>JAJXDX010000439.1 GCA_021640185.1 Oscillospiraceae bacterium
GGTGATAGCCTTGTCAGTCGGCGCTTTTTTTTCGGTTTGCTCAGTCGTGTGTGGGTCGGGCGATCAGACGATAGATCGGCAGCGCCTGATCGACGAATTTCTGCTCGTACTCGGTGACGATGTTCTCCGGGTCGCCGTCGGCGTGCAGATCCAGCGTCACGTGCTCCAGCAAATAATCGCAAAAGGATAACTCCTCGAGCGAGAACTGGAACAGCCGCCGGTCGTCGGTCTTTTGCACAAGGACGGCGTTCGGCGTGAGCAGGCGGCGATAGATCGACAAAAAGTGGCGGTGGGTCAGCCGATGCACGGCATAGGCTTTTTTGGGGAAGGGGGTGGAGAAGTTCAGGTACAGCGCGCTGATGCTGCCCGCAGGCAGAAAGCGCGGCAGATATTCGGCATCGCCCCACAGAAACCAGACGTTCTTCAGTCCCTCCGCCTCGGCACGCTCGCAGGCGGTGACGAGGACGTTGGCGTACTTTTCGACGGCGAGGAAGTTCTTTTCCGGGTGGCGGGCGGCCAGTTCGCAAATGAATCCGCCCTTGCCGCAGCCGATCTCCAGCTCGATCGGGGCATCATTGCCGAAAAGTGCGGCAAGATCGATCAGGTGTGCGGGATCGGCGGCCTCATCCGCGCCGAAACGGCGCTCGTCAAGCAGCATATTCGTGATCCTGGAGCAGCCCTCCAGCCGGGCATCCAGATTTTTTTTGCGGCGCATACGCATGGCGGTATCTCCTTATGTCACAGGTCGATCACGATCTGGCTGCCCGCGCGGCGCAGCCCGGCATCGCCGGTCAGCACGGCCAGCGCACTGCGGTACAGCAGTGTAGGGTCGTTGAGGAAGTTCTCGCGTACCGTTTCTTCTTGGTGGGCGTCCGCCACGCGCAGCGTGACGGAAAACAGCGTTTTTCCGCAGTCCTGCACGGCACAGGTGACGAGCCGTGCGCCGTCCGGCGAACGGTCGACGGTAACGGTGTTGTCCTTTTCGATGCTGCGGCGGCGCAGTAGGCGCAGCGCGGCTTTGACGGAGCGCTCGCGCAGGGTGTACGGGATCCGCACGGACAGCTCGTCGCCGATCTGCGCACCGGAAACGGTGGTGGCGATGCGGCGGTCGTCGCTCTGCACCAGATGCTGCAGACGCAGCAGCTCCTCCATCGCCTCTTCGATATCGAAATAGTTCGCCATTCCGTTGCCGACCAAAATATCGGTCACGTCATCGCGCAGCATCGGCTGCTCGACGGTGCGCAGCAGGTAGCAGATCAGGATCTTGATCTCCTGTGAGGTGCGCAGCCCACCCGGCTCCACACCGGCGGCAAAGGTGTCGTTCATGTGTGCTCTCCCCATTCCAAACGATGATCATACCATATCATTATACCTCATTTCCCTCCAAAAGAAAAGGGGGTATTTCCGCTTTGCGCAAAACA
>JAJXDX010000057.1 GCA_021640185.1 Oscillospiraceae bacterium
CATATCTCTCAACCTTTTTTATTTCATTGTCCAAGATGTATTGTACACCTACACGCCCCTTTCCGTCGGACATATCCGGCACTTGACTTTGGCGGCAAAAGGGATTATGATTAGAGGATAAGACAGGGTTTGTCCTTGCCGTCACCAGACTATATGCGGTGCGCGGCAAAAAAATACCGCCCGTCGGCATGGCTGCCGGGGCGATGGGGGAACGACACGATGGCGACAGAGCGAACGCAGCGGCGGATCATGCTTGCGGAAAAACGGACGATGCTGGCGGCGGCAGGCACGGCGGCGGGCGCGGCCGTGCTGGTCACGGTGCTGCGCACGTGGCTGATGCCGCTGCTGCGGGATGTGGATACGGGGCTGTTCTCGGCCAATATCCCGGCCATCGCCGCCACGCTGGCGGCGCTGCTCGCGCTGTTTCTGCTCGGCCGCCGTATGGGCCGCCGCCGGATCGACATCGGCGGCAAGCGGGCGATGACGCTGTCGCTCGCCGCGATCTTCGCCGGGGCGGTCATCGGTGTCTGCGGGCTGTGGGACATTTATTCGCTGCTGACGGGCGGCGTGTCCTCGTCCGTGACCCAAAGCATGGCGCGCATCGCCGCCGTCACGAAGTTCCTGTGTGTGCTGTTCTCGCTGATCGGGGCGGTGTCGCTCGTGCGGTTCGGCCTGCAGGTCGCGTCGGAGGACGGCACGCGCATCGGCATGAGCACGTGGCCGCTGCTCGCTCCCGTGCTGTGGGTGTGGTTTCGGCTGGTGTGGTACGAGATGAGCTACGTCAGCGCCGTGCGCCTCAACGAGAGTTATTTTGATTACATGATGCTCATTTTCGAGATCTTGTTCTTCTTCAAGCTCGCGCGGTTCGCGTCCGGCATCGGCACCACCCGGCCGGGGATGCTGATGTTCTTCGCCGGTGGGGCGGCGGTGTTCTCGCTGTCCGCGCCGCTGACGCGCGCGCTGCTGTATCTGCGGCAGGACCCGGAGGCGTATCTGGCCAGCGAGATGGCGGGCGTGCCGGATCTGGCCGTGGGCGCGCTGGCGCTGGCGTTCGCCTTCGCTTTGGCGGGCAGCGTGCTGCCTGCCTGCACCGAGGAAGACCCGGCCGACGTGCCGGCCGATGCGCCCTCGGCCGCCGAGCCGCCGGCCGAACCGCAGGACTGATCCGTCACGGCTCGTCCGGTCCCTCTGCCTCTTTTTCATCGGCCGCGCCGCACATCTCGGGCAAAAACGCGAAAAACCCGGTCCGGACGGGGGACAGCGTGTCCGCCAGCAGGCTCTCGGCGGACGGGTAGGGGAAGCTCCCTACCGATGCCCCGGCGGGCGGCTCCGCCGCCCGTGCACACGAAAAACCGATCGTGTTCTCACAGATCGCCAGGCTGCCGCCGTGCAGTCTGGCGATCTCGCGCAATGCGGGCAGGATCTGCCCCAGCGCCGGATCGTCCCGCTCGCCGGGGATCGGCTGCTGCGCCGTGGCGGATACGATCAGGCAGCTGGCCTGCTCCCGCAGCCGCACCCAAACGGGCTGCCGCGGTGCGGCGGATACGGCGGCACGCAGCAGCGCCGCCACGCCGGTCGAAAGCAGCCGCGGCTGCCACAGCGTGAAGAAGGGCATGGCCGTGTTCGCGGCCGGGAACAGCAGGATCGGCTGCCCCAGCCCCGCCGCCAGCCGCTGCGCGGCCACGGCGGCGCTCTGCAGCGGCGGCACGATGTCGCCCCACGTCATCGGCCGTTCGCTGCCCGCCGCCTGCCGGATCTCCGTCAGCTCCAGCCCGCCCAGCTGCCGCAGCCGCTGCCGGTAGGCCTCCTGCCCGGCGGCATCCAGTGTATCGTACGGCGGCGAGGACAGAAAAAACGCCGCCAGCCGCTCACGTTGTTCGCCCTCGCACGGCGTGTCGCCGCGTGGGGAAATTCGTCGTTCCATGGCTGTGCTCCTTTATCGAAACGCAACGATCCATTGCATGGCATTGACTAAGTTTTAGTCAAGATACCGAAATCTCGGTGAATTGGTCAAAAAAATAACAAACCGCTTGCAATCGCCGGGGAATTGCGATAAAATACAGAAGGAAACTGACCCGATAGATCGATATGGAGGTAATCAAAAATGGCTGTTAAAGTAGCGATCAATGGCTTTGGCCGCATCGGCCGTCTGGCGTTCCGTCAGATGTTCGGCGCCGAGGGTTACGAGGTCGTCGCGATCAACGATCTGACCAGCGCGAAGATGCTGGCGCACCTGCTCAAGTACGACACGGCGCAGGGCAACTATGTTGCCATGGGCCACACCGTCGACTTCCACGAGGGCGAGGGCGAGGACAACTATATCACCGTCGACGGCAAGAAGATCGTCATCTATGCCATCAAGGACGCGAACGAGTGCCCGTGGGGCAAGCTGGGCGTGGACGTCGTGCTGGAGTGCACCGGCTTCTACACCTCTAAAGAAAAGGCGCAGGCGCACATCAACGCCGGTGCGAAGAAGGTCGTCATCTCGGCGCCCGCGGGCAAGGATCTGCCCACGATCGTCTACAGCGTCAACGAGAAGACCCTGACCGCCGACGACAAGATCATCTCCGCCGCTTCCTGCACCACCAACTGCCTCGCGCCGATGGCGAAGGCGCTCAACGACTATGCGCCGATCGAGAGCGGCATCATGACCACCGTGCACGCCTACACCGGCGACCAGATGATCCTGGACGGCCCGCAGCGCAAGGGCGACCTGCGCCGTGCCCGTGCCGGCGCGCAGAACATCGTGCCGAACTCCACCGGCGCGGCCAAGGCCATCGGTCTGGTCATCCCGGAGCTCAACGGCAAGCTGATCGGCTCCGCGCAGCGCGTGCCTGTCCCGACCGGTTCCACCACGATCCTCGTGGCGGTCGTCAAGGGCAAGGACATCACCGTCGACGGCATCAACGCTGCCATGAAGGCTGCCGCCTCCGAGTCCTTCGGCTACAACGAGGACCAGATCGTGTCCTCCGATGTCATCGGGATGCGTTACGGCTCGCTGTTCGACTCCACGCAGACCATGGTCGCCAAGATCGACGACGACACCTATCAGGTGCAGGTCGTTTCTTGGTACGACAACGAGAACTCCTACACCAGCCAGATGGTCCGCACCATCAAGTATTTCGCCGAGCTGGGCTGAGTTATCGACCTTACCGACCGCAGGGCACATCCGTGCCCTGCGGTCTTTTCCTTTTACGCCGGACGTTTTTTGCTTGCGGGGAGCAGTGTGCACGCGCAAAAGCTGTGTTCTGACCGGAAGAGGGTCTGTGCAGGGCACGCGCGAAAACGGCGATCTATCCCAAAGAACACCGCCGCAAAGCACGCGCGAAAATGTTGCCCCATCCGGAAGAACGCCGCCGCAAGATCTGCGCAAGATCTGCGATCTATTCGAAAAAAGCGGCCGCAGATCACGCGCAAAAACGCTGTCCTGTCCGGCAGGCCGCCGCTGCAAGCACTGCACCCGATCTTTTTCCACCGGCCGAACACGGCCGGTGGAAATCTCACTCCGTCCGTTCCTCGCGCAGGCGGGCGGTGAACTCGCCGCGCACGGCGGACGGCGTGCCCAGCGGGATGCCGTTCGGCAAAGCCTCGCCGTGTGCAGCGGACTGAAGTCCGTAGATCTGCGCGCGCAGCGCGGGATCCGGCAGCGGCAGGTTCTCGTCCGGGCCGCGGTCACGTTTGTTCAAAACGCATCACCTCTGCGGCTATCATGCCCCGCGCGGCGCAAAAATCCGCCGCGCGGCGCTGGAAGATCTTGCGCCGCCGGGACGTTTTGCCGCAGCGAAACTGCGGCGAACACTTGCATTTTGCATCAAAGAGGGCTATAATATATCCGATCATGCGCGATGGCGTGAAACGAACGGAGGGCGAGCCATGGACAGATCGATACGCGCGATCTTGGATACGGATCGGCAGGCGCGCGCACTGGCGGATGCCGCCGAGCAGCGTCGGCAGAGCGTGCCGCAGACGGTGGAGGAGCATCGCCGGGATCTGGCGACGGCCTACGAGCATGGCGCGGCCGAAGCCGTCAGCTATACCGAAGAAGAACAAAACAAGCGTGTCGCGGCGGAAAAGGCCGCGGTCAATGCCGAACAGGCGCGTCTGCTGGGCGCGATGGCGGCGCGGGTGGAGCAGATGCACGATGCTTGGGTGCAGGAGCTGGCCCGCCGTGTGACAGAGGAGTGATCGTCCCATGCACGCAGCGGAGAACGCGGTGCTGGCCAAGCTGCGGGCGATGTACGCCCGCCGCTTGACCGCCGCGCAATTCTCGGAGATCCTGTCCTGCCGGACGATGGGCGAGGTCGCCCTTTATCTGCGGGACAAAACGCCGTACGGCGGCATCGTCCCCGTCACGGCCGGGCTGGGCGACGTGCACCGCGAATGGCTGGAGGAACGTCTGCGTCAGGCGTCGTACAGCCGGTTCGAGGCCGTCGGCCATTATGCCTTTGCGATCGATGCGCCGTTTTACCGCTATTTCGTACTGGAGCACGAGGCGGAGCGGCTGATCCGCACGCTGTCGCTCTCCGTGCGCGGCGGCGGCGCGCTGCCGGAGGCATCGGCCTTTTTCCTGCGGCATTCCGTCGTGGACTGGCTGCGCGTCGGGCAGGCCAAAACGCCGCAGCAGTGGCTGTCGGCGCTGTCCGGCACGCCGTACCATGCGCTGTGCGCCCCGTTCATCGGGCCGGACGGCGTGGATATGGTGCTGCTCGACCGGGCGCTGGAGCGGCATAAGATGCGCGCGCTGCTGCAACTGGCCGATACGTGCTACGGCGGTGCGCAGCACGACGCGCTGCGGCAGCAGCTGATGATCCGCATCGATATGAGCGACATCGCAGCGCTGTACCGCGCGGTGCTGCTGGGGCAGCGCACCGGCGGTGCCGCGACCGGCGGCGGCCTGCTGACCGAGCGGCAGCTGTCGCAGCTTTCCGCCGCGCCGGACGAGGCGGCGTTCGTCGCCGTGCTCGGCGGCACGCGGTACGCGGGCAAGCTCGATCCCGTGCGCGACGGCTCGATCGAGCGGACGGTCGACCGGTATCTTTTCCGTTTGGCGCAGCACACGCTGCACCGCACGCCGTATCCGTCGGTCGCGCTGCTCAGCTATGCGACGCTGCACCGCACGGAATTGCGCGATCTGATCCACAGCATCGAGGGCGTGCGCTACGGCGCATCGGGCACGGCCGCCGGCATCCTTGTCGGCGTAGAGATCTGAGGTGAGAGAATGGCAGTCGAAAAAATGAAGCTGCTGACCGTTTCGGGCAAGCTCGATCGGCTGGATGAGCTGATCGACCGCTGCTGTCTGGACGGCCGGATCCAAGTGGAGCAGGCGGGCGAGCATATCTCCGGCTCGCTGGGGTATATGCCGCTGTCGGAGCCGGACCCGTATGCCGACCGCCTGTCGGCCGTGCGGGAGGTGGCGCACGATCTGGGGCAGGAGCTGCACTATCGCGACACGGTGCGCGGCAGCCGGGACGACGCGCAGGTGGATAACGATCTGCTCTCGGCCCTGTCGAAGCAGGTCAAGGATCTGCAGGACCGCAAAAATGCCCTGAATGCCGAGATCCGGCAGGCCGAGGACGCCCTGCGCGATCTGTCGCATTTCGTCGATATGGATCTGCCGCTCAAGGAGCTGTACGACAGCCGTTTCGTCCGTTTCCGGTTCGGGCGGATGCCGCGCGAGAACGCGCAGAAGCTCGCCCTGCTCAAGGACGACCCGTATCTGCTGTTCTTCCCCTGCCAGACGGAGGGCGAGGACGTCTGGGGCGTGTATTTCGCTCCGGTCAATAAGGTCGACGAGGTCGACCGGCTGTTCGCGTCGCTGTATTTCCAGCGCCTGCGCCTGCCGCAGACCTACGAAACGCCGGAAAAGGCGGCCGAGGACTGCCGCGAGAAGATCCGGCAGGGCGGCGAGGAGCGGCAGCGTCTGGACGACGAGCTGCGTCGCCTGTGGGACGAGAAGGGCGACACCTGCGACGAGATGTATTCCCGTCTGCTGTACCGCAGCGCCGTGCATGAGGTGCGCAGCCGCGTCGTCGTCCGGCGCGACAGCTTCGTGCTGATCGGCTGGGTCCCCGTGCGGGAGGAAAAGGCCGTGCGCGCCGCATTGGCGGATCTGCCCGTGCAGGCGGAATTGACGCGTCCCAGCGGCAAGCGCGGGGACGCCCCGCCGACGAAGCTCAAAAACGGGGCGCTCGTGCGCCCGTACGAGGAATTCGTCGAGATGTACGGCATCCCGGATTATCACGACATCGACCCCACGCTGTTTTTGTCCGTGATCTATACGCTGCTGTTCGGCATCATGTTCGCCGATCTCGGCCAGGCGCTGTGCGTGGCGGCGCTGGGGCTTTTCCTGTGGCTAAAGAGCCGCAGCCGCATGGGCGGCATCCTGCTGCGCTGCGGGCTGTCCTCCGCCGTGTTCGGCACGCTGTTCGGCTCCGTGTTCGGCAACGAGCATCTGCTCGACGGTTTTTATACCGACGTGCTGCACATCGATAAACCGATCGAGATCATGCGCGACATCACCTTCATCCTCGTGGCGGCGATCGGCATCGGCGTGTTCCTGCTGGTGGTGGCGATGCTGCTGGGCGTCGCGTCGTCGGTCAAGCGCGGCCATATCGGCGAGGCGCTGTTTTCCGAAAACGGCGTGGCGGGCATCTTCACCTACCTGTCGCTCGTGCTATTGATCCTGCGCTTCATGGGCGGCGAAGCGTTCGCCGCCGTCCCGGCCGGGCCGGTCACGGCCGTGCTGCTCGTCTGTTTGGCCGTGCTGTATTTCAAGCAGATCCTGATCGGGCTGGTGGAGCGCCGCCCGGACTGGAAGCCGGACAGCATCGGCGACTATCTGCTGGCCAACCTGTTCGAGCTGATCGAATACGTGCTGTCGTATTTCAGCAACACCGTGTCGTTTCTGCGCGTCGGCGCGTTCGTGCTGGTGCACGCCGGGATGATGCTGGTGGTGTATTCCATGGCGCCCGCCGCGGGTGTGGGCAGGATCGCGGTGCTGGTGCTCGGCAACGTGCTGATCATGGGCATCGAGGGCGTGCTGACCTATATCCAGGTGCTGCGTCTGGGGTTCTACGAGATGTTCAGCCGGTTCTATCAAGGCGACGGCAAGCCGTTCTCCGCGTTCTCGCTGGCAAAGTTGGCACAGCGGGCGGGGGCGGCACGCCGCAGCGATAAAGCATAAGGAGGAAAAAACTCATGAAAGCTCTGTTGTTCATCATCCCGGTACTGGTGCTGGCGGCGTCGGTGGCGTTCGCCGTATACAAGGTGCGCCGCGGCGTATCGCCCAAAAAGATGTTCTGCATGAACTTGGCCGTGGCGGGCGCGCTGCTGGTGCTGTGCGGCGGCGCGGCGCTGAACGTTTCCGCCGCCCCGGCCGAGGAGAGCGCCGCGGCTGCCGACACGGCGCAGGCGGCTGACACGCAGAAGGAGGGCGCCGACGGCATCGCGCTGGGCCTCGGGCTGCTGGCCGCGGGCCTCGTCACGGGTCTGGCGGGCATCGGCGGCGGTATCGCCGTGGCGGCGGGCGCGCCCGCCGCGATCGGCGCCACCAGCGAGGACCCGAAGATGTTCGGCCGTGCGCTGATCTTCGTCGCTCTGGGCGAGTCGATCGCCCTGTACGGCGTGGTCATCTCCATCCTGATCCTGCAGGGGCTCGGCGTGCTGTAAGGCGCGCCCCGAACGAACCATGAGATTTTATCTGATCAGCGATAACGTGGATACGCAGCTGGGCCTGCGTCTGGCGGGGATCGACGGCGTCGTCGTGCACGAGCCGGCGGCCGTGGAGCGGGAGCTGGGCCGCGCCATCGCGGACGAAACGGTCGGCGTCGTTTTGATCACCGAGCCGCTGGCGCGGCAGTGCGGCCCGCTGATCGACAAAACGAAGCTGACCGTGTCGCGCCCGCTGATCGTGGAGATCCCCGATCGGCACGGCAGCCGCACGAAGGACAGCATCACGCGCTATGTGCGCGATGCGATCGGCGTAAAATTTTGACGGGAGGGATCGCCATGGGCGAAACGGGATCGGATCGCAAGCTGGCATTGTTCCTCGAGGCGATCCGCGAGGCCGCCGAGGAGAGCTGCCGCACCGTAGAGGAGCAGACCGCGCAGATCACGCGCCGGCAGCTGCAAAAGGCGGAAAAGGAAGTGCACGACCGGCACGAGGTGACCTATCGCAGCGCGCTTTCGCAGGTGCGCCGCAAGGCGGACAGCGAGATCGCCGCGTACCGTGCCGCCTCCCGCAGCCGCCTGACGCAGCTGCGCGAGGCTTACGAGCGCACCGTGTTCTCCGACGCGGCGGAAAAGATCGAGGCTTTCACCCGCACGGCGGAGTACGGCGCGCTGCTGGAGCGCAGCGCGGCGCGGCTGGCCGCGCTGTGCCCGGAAGGGGACGGCACGGCGGTGCTTTATCTGCGTCCGGCGGACGAGGGCTTTGCCGACCGGGTGCGGGCGGCGTTTCGCGCCGTGCGCCCGGCGGGCTGCACGGTGCGCACGGACGGGGACATCCGTCTGGGCGGCCTGCGGCTCTCGTGCCCGGCGGCGCAGCTGACGGCGGACGATACGCTGGAAGAACGGCTGGAGCGCCAGCGCCCGGCGTTCCGCCAAACGTCCGGACTGACGGTGGTGTAAGGAGGCGAGCGTATGGCTGACAAAACGGCCGGTGCACGGATCGTGCGCATCAACGGGCCGGTGGTCGGCGTCGAGGGCGGCGACCTGTCGATGACCGAGATGGTCTACGTGGGCAGCGAGCGCCTGATCGGCGAGGTGATCT
>JAJXDX010000058.1:0-2965 GCA_021640185.1 Oscillospiraceae bacterium
CACTTAGGAAGTTCCCAAGCGCGACAAGAGCTATCAATAAAATATAAATACCAATAATTATCCCGATAAGTGAGTTGACTGATTTGATTTTAAATTTCATTTATAACACCACACTTTTTAACGATATGGAAAGGAGGAAAAGCAATGGACAATGAAAACATACGGGAAGCAGATCGTCCATCATCCATATCAAAAAGCATTGCTCGACTGATATAAGAGATCCACTGCGCAAAACGGACTTATTTGCCGATACCTAACGGCCCGGTCGGGCATTCGCCCCCGGCCTGCCCCTACAGGCCAGCACAACGGCACCGCAATAGCAAGAGCGAGAAACAGATCCCCGACCCGTTTCGCAGGCGGGGGCGGCGGTCAGCCCTCGGCGGACAGCGCGGGCGGGTCGGCCTTATCCGGCTTATCCGGCACGGTCATCCAGTTCGCCTTGAGGTAATAGATCAGCAAAAACAGGCTGCTGAGCGCCCACGTGATGGGATACACCCAGTTGACCACGGCGATGCTGCGGAAGACCGGCGTGGCGACGGCGATGATCCCGACGCGCACCACGCACCAAAACGCCAGCATAGAGATCATGGGGATGACGGCGCGTCCCGCGCCGCGCATCACGGCCGCCAGACAGTGAGAGAGCGCCAGCAAAAAATAGAACAAGGCACAGGTGCGCATCTTCTGCACACCGAAGGCGATGGCCTCCGGCTCCTGCGTGAAGGCGCGAATCAGCAGCGGCGCCGCCGCGTACAGCAGCACGCCGATCACCTCCGCGATGATGATGGAGCAAAGGATCCCGAAACGCGCGCCTTTTCTGGTGCGCTTGAGGTCGCCCGCGCCGAGGTTCTGCCCGACGAAGGTAGTGATCGCCGCGGTGAAGCTGGTGATCGGCAGGAAGGCGAAGCCTTCCACCTTGGCGTAGGCGCCGCAGCCGCTCATCGCCATCTCGCCGTAGGCGTTGATGTTCGACTGCACCACGACATTGGCCAGCGCGATGACCGAGTTCTGCAGGCCGCTGGGCAGGCCGTAGGCCAAGATCATCCGGGTCATCGCCGGGTCGAAGCGGATCTCGCGCCAGCGGACGCGGTATGCGCCGGACGCGGGGCTGAGCAGCCGCCGCATACACAAAAACACGCTGACGAACTGCGAGATGACGGTGGCGAGCGCCGCACCCTCCACGTCCATGCCGAACGCGCCGATCAGCAAAATATCCATGATCACGTTGGCGACGGAGGAAACGATCAGATAATACAGCGGGTGGCGGCTATCCCCCACCGCCTGCATGATGCCGCGGCACTGGTTGTACATCACCAAGGCGATGCTGCCCGCGAAATACGTGCGGATGTAGGCGACGGACTGGGGCATGACCTCGTCCGGTGTGCCCATCCATTGCAGGATCTGCGGGGTGAACAGCATCCCGACGACGGTCAAAAACGCGCCGGCGGCCAGACCGAAGGCGATGTTGGTGTGGATGGCGGCGCGCATCTTTTCTTCCTCGCGCGAGCCGAAGAACCGCGACACCACCACGCCCGCGCCCATCGATATGCCGCCGAAAAAGCCCACCAAAAGGAAAATGAGCGTCCCCGTGCCGGTGACGGCGGCCAAGGCGCCGTTGCCCAGCATATTGCCGACGATCAGCGCATCGGCGGTATTATAGAGCTGTTGGAACAAAAAGCCCAAAAACAGCGGGATCGCAAAGGATACCAGCTGCTTGCCGATCGGGCCTTCGGTCATGCGGATCTCGGCTTTTGCCACGGTGCGATAGCTCCCTTCGTTTTGGCCGTACCGGCCGATCCCGGCCGGCGGCGTATCCTTTATAGTATAGCAGATATTCGCCCACGGCGCAAGTTTTGCGCGGGAAAAAGAAGAAAAAGCGTGAAGACCGTTGAGATCACGGACAGGAGCGCTGCGCTGACGGACGCGCCGCTGACCGTTTGGGAAGGATCCGTCCGGGCGACGCCCCTGTTTTTGCCGGAGGCGGAGATCCGGCGGATCCGCGGCGGCGTCCCGCAGGCCATCACTGCGGTCGAGCGGCTGACCGTCGCGGCAGACGAGCAGGGCGCGCCGGCCGCCTTTATGGGGGCAGAGGACGGGCGGCCAGAGATACATTTCATATCCCGGCAGCAAGGAGCAAGGGCATCGGCGGGGCGCTGCTGCGCCACGGCATCCGGGCGCACAGCGTGCGTGAGGTCACGGTCAACGAGCAAGACCCGCAGGCCGTCGGCTTTTATGCGCATATGGGATCTGCCGCGATCGGCCGGGCCGAACGGGGCAGGCAGGGCGGGCCGTATCCGCTGCCGATCATGGCGCTGCGCTGACGGGAACGAGGGCGTTTTTGATTTTTTACCACGTAAAAGCAAAAAAGTATTGACAAACCGCGAACGGGGTGCTATACTGAGCAAAAAGCACGAGGTCGGCACGCCGATCCGTGTGAACAAACCGATGAACAAGAGCAAGTACGGCAACGGGTACGTTGTGCACAGAGAGCCGCGGGTGGTGGGATCGCGGCGACAGCGCCGGTCGGAATGGGCTTGTGAGGGCAAACCGAACGCCGTCATGCGGCAAGTAGGGGCGACGGGAGCTCCTCCCGTTATCCGCGGAGCGTGCATGGCTGTGCACGAAGAGAGTGCGTGTCCGCAAAGGATGCGAAGTCGGGTGGTACCGCAGATGTGTTCATTCCACACCTGTCCCAACGAAATGTTGGGACGGGTGTGTTTTTTTATCACGAAAGGAGCGTGGACGGGATGAGGAACAGCAAGCCGGGGCGGCGATGGCGATGGTGCCTGACCGTCCGCCGAAACACCCTGTGAGATGAGATTGAGAAAGAGGTCATCAACATGAAAAAAACCGATACTGCCGTCCGTTTTACGCTGCGCCGTGTGCTGTGCTTCGTCCTGTGTGCCGTGCTGCTGTGCATGGGCCTTGCCGCCTGCGAATCCGACAAAAAAGAGCTGAAGATCGGCAT
>JAJXDX010000058.1:2975-5229 GCA_021640185.1 Oscillospiraceae bacterium
GGCATCATCCAATACATGAGCCACCCCTCGCTGGACAACTGCTACAACGGCGTGATCGAGGCGCTGAAGGCGCTTGACGTTCCCTACACGGTCGATCGGCAGATCGGCTCGAGCACCTCGGCCGGTTCCGATTGCAGCACCTTTGCGCAGAACATGGTCGCGGGCAACTGCGACATGATCATCGCGATCGCCACCCCGGCGGCGACAGCGGCCTATGCCGCCATGGCGGGAACGGACATCCCGCTGATCTTCTGCGCGGTGAACGATCCGGTCGCGGCCGAGCTGGTCAGCGACATGGATGCGCCGGGCGGCAACTGCACGGGGACGAGCGACGTGCTTGACCTTGACGCGCAGGTATCGCTGATCCGTGCGATGCAGCCCGAGGCCAAAAAGATCGGCGTGCTGTACACGACGAGCGAGCAGAACTCCGTTTCGCTGCTGGCGCGGCTGAAGGACATCTGCGCCCCGCTCGGCATCACGGTGGAGGCCAGCGGCGTGCAGAACGCCGCCGACATCCCGGCCGCAGCCACGGCGCTGGCCGGGAAGGTGGACTGCCTCAACAACTTCACCGACAACAACGTCGTCGAGAACCTGACCGTCGAGCTGGATGCGGCGAACGCCGCAAAGATCCCGGTGTACGGCTCCGAGATCGAGCAGGTGTCCGGCGGCTGCCTGGCGGCGATGTCCATCGACTATGTGGCGCTGGGCAAAACGACCGGCAACATGGCCGTGCGCGTGCTGCAGGGCGCCTCCCCCGCCACCATGCCGGTGGAAACGATCAGCGAGGCGACGCCGGTGATCAACACCGACGTGGTCGCGGCGCTGGGGCTGACGGTCCCGGCCGAGTTCGCGAACGCGGAAACGGTGACCACGACGAAATAAACGAGAACGCTGCGTGAGTGCTCCTGTGATGAGGTGAGAACAATGGGTCTGCTGAGTTATGTCGGCGTGTTCCTGTCCGACGGACTGATGTATGCGCTGCTGGCGATGGGCTTTTACGTGTCGTACAGCACGCTGGATCTTCCGGATCTGTCGGTCGAGGGCACGGTGCTGACGGGCGGTCTGGTGTTCGGGCTGCTGTGTCCGATCGTCACGCCGTGGGTCGCGCTGATCGCGGCCTTCCTTTCCGGCGCGGCGGCCGGCGCGGTCACGGGGCTGCTGCACGTGCGGCTGCACATCCGTCCGCTGCTGTGCGGGATCTTGGTATCGACGGCGCTGATCTCGGTCAATCTGGTGACGGCGGTGCTGATCAACGGCGGCAAGGCGGACGGCATGGGCAGCGCGCAGGTGATGATGAACAACCGGCCCACGCTGCTGACGACCGCCCCGGCCGATCTGCTGCCGGTGGTGGTGCAGGGCATATATGTGCGCAAGCTGGTCGTGTTTTTGGCGGTGGCGGTGCTGTTCAAGATCCTGATGGATCTGTTTTTCAAAACGAAGTGCGGGCTGCTGCTGCGTGCGGCGGGCAGCAACGCGCAATACGTCACCATGCTGGGGCGCGATCCCGGCAACAGCAAGATCTTGGGGCTTGCGATCGGCAACGGCTATGCCGCTGCCGCGGGCGCGCTGATCGTGCAGAGCCGCGGCAGCGCCACGCAGGACATGGGGCTTGGCATGATCGTGATCGGGCTGGCCTCGGTCATCATCGGGCAGTCGCTGTTCTCGCGCGTGCGGTTTTTGCGGCCGACGACGAAGGTGATCCTGGGTTCGGTCATCTATCAGGCGTGCCTGACCGTCGCGACGGCGCTGCATCTGCCCACCGCCTACAACAAACTGCTGATGGCGCTGCTGTTCACCGCGGCGCTGGTGATCGGCAGCCGCCAAAAGAAAGCGAGGGCTGCCCGATGATCGAGCTGAAAAACATCCGCAAGGTCTTTTCCCCCGGCACGCCGGACGAGAACGTCCTGTTCGACGGGTTCTCGCTTTCCGTTCCGGATCGGCAGTTCGTTTCCGTCATCGGGTCGAACGGCAGCGGCAAAACCACCATGCTCGACCTGATCTGCGGGTCGCGTTCGCCGGACGGCGGACAGATCCTGAGCGGCGGCACGGACATCACCGGCATGAGCGAGCATCGCCGCGCCCGGCACATCGGGCGCGTGTTCCAAAGCCCGCAGAAAGGCACGTGCGGCGATCTGACGATCTTAGAGAACATGGCGCTGGCCGACAACAAAAGCGGCCGCTATTCCCTGATGCCGGCGATCGACCGCAGCCGCATCGACCGTTACCGCACACTGCTTGCCGACTGCCGCATGGG
>JAJXDX010000058.1:5239-6515 GCA_021640185.1 Oscillospiraceae bacterium
CAAGTCCAGCGAAACGGTCATGGAGCTGACCGATCGCTTGGTACGCGAAAAACAGGTGACCACCCTGATGGTGACGCACAACCTCCGTTTTGCCGTCGAGTACGGCGACCGGCTGCTGATGATGCACCAAGGGCACGCCGTCCTCGATCTGGCCGGCGAACAAAAGGCCGCCGCCACCGTCGATATGCTGCTTGACCGGTTCAACGCCATCAGCATCGAATGCGGAAATTAAAGCCGGGTTAGGGCGCTGCATAGCGGCAGTACGGTGCGCGAGCCGGTGGCTGACAGCGATCGTGAGTTAGTCAGGCCGGGGCAGGGCGGCGCATAGCGGGAGTACGGTGCGCGAGCCGGTGGCTGACAGCGATTGTGAGTTAGTCAGGCCGGAGGACGGCCGGACATCATAAGCCAAACAGGCGAACCAAAAATGCAGCCCGTCGGTCGGACGAACGTCCGACCGACGGGCTACTTTCGTTGTTCCGATCGTATTCGGTCTTAGATCGGCATAGAGGCGACGGCGTTGAGCGACATATCGGCGGTATTGCCGGCGGACAGCTCGTAAAAGCCCTGCGCCGCGATCATGGCGCCGTTATCGCCGCACAGCGGCAGCGGCGGCGCGAACAGCGGCAGCCCGCGTGCGGCGCACGCGGCGCTCATCCCGGCGCGCAGACCGCTGTTGGCGGAAACGCCGCCCGCCAGCACGATCGTTTTTGCACCGAGATCCTCAGCGGCGCGCATCGTGTTGCCCACGAGCATCTCGACCACCCGATGCTGGAACGACGCGCACAGATCTGCCCGGCAGATCTCCTCGCCGCGCTGCGCGGCGTTGTGCAGGCGGTCGAGCACCGCCGTTTTTAGGCCGGAAAAGCTGAAGTCATACGGGCTGCCCTCCACGTGCGGGTGCGGCAGCGCATACGCCGTCGGGTCGCCCTGCGCGGCCAGCCGATCGAGCGCCACGCCGCCGGGATACGGCATCCCCATCGCGCGCGCGGCCTTATCGTAGCACTCGCCCGCCGCATCGTCGCGCGTGCGTATAGTCCTCCGCCTGCACGATGTGGCTGTGCCCGCCCGACACCACCAAGCACAAAAACGGCGGGGTCAGCTGCGGGTGCGCCAGATAATTGGCAGCGATATGTCCGCGCAGATGATGCACCGGGATCAGCGGCTTGCCCGTGGACAGCGCCAGCCCTTTGGCGAAGCTGACGCCCACCAGCAGCGCCCCGATCAGCCCCGGCGCATAGGTGACGGCGATGCCGTTGATGTCCCAAACGGTCATCCC
>JAJXDX010000058.1:6525-8734 GCA_021640185.1 Oscillospiraceae bacterium
GCGTCGGACAGCGCCTGCTTGACCACGCCGCCGATCGCCTCGGCATGGCGGCGGCTGGCGATCTCCGGCACGACGCCGCCGTACAGCCGATGCTCCTCCACCTGCGACGCGATCACGTTGGACAGCACCCGCCGTCCGTCCTCCACTACGGCTGCCGCCGTTTCGTCACAGGAGGATTCGATGCCCAATATCCGCATCCCGTTCCCTCATTTCTTATCCGTTCAGCACGATCTGCGCCGAAATTTACCGATCGTAATACTTAGAATAGATGGCTGCCGCCTCGTCCGGGGCGGTGTAAAAATGCGGCCGCAGGCCGTCGCAGGTAAAGCCAGCACCGGCATACAGTGCGATGGCGGCTGCGTTGGAGGGCCGCACCTCCAGCGTCAGGCGGCAGAGCGCATTCGCGCGCGCGTAGCCGTCCAGCGCCGAGAGCAGAGTGCGGGCGACGCCCTGCCGCCGGGCGCGTGCCGCCGTGGCGACGTTGGCGATGAAGCCCTCATCCCCGACGTGGTGCATCCCGGCGTAGCCGAGCACCGCGCCGTCCGGCGCGTGTGCGACCAAGAACACGGCGTGCGGCTGCTCCAGCTCCTCGACGAGCGCCTGCGCGCTCCACGGCACAGAGAAGCATTCACGCTCGATCGCGGCCAACGCAGGGACGTCGGCGGCGGTCATACGGCGGATCTCGGTCTGTTCCATCGTTCCCTCCCGCGCACGAAAAACGGGCCGCCGCGATGCGGCGGTCCGTTCTTGGGTCTGACGTTCGGTAAAAGCCACCGGGATGCCCGGCGAAGTCTTTTACATATTCTCCTCGATATAAGAAACGAGCTGACCGACCGTGCGCACCTTCTCGATGACCTCATCCGGCACTTCGGCGATGTTGAACTCGTCCTCGAGCGACATCAGCAGGTCGACGAGATCGAGCGAATCCGCGCCAAGCTCGTCGATAATGTCCGTGTCGAGCGTGATCGACTGCGGGTCGACCTCGAATTGCTCTGCCAAGATCTCTTTCAGTTTATCGAATACCATAACCCATTCATCCTTCCGATATGCCCGCGCGACCGGGTCTGTCGCTGGGGCGTAGTTTGCGGTCGACGGGCAGGCGATGCACCTTGTCCGTCCACACTCCCATAATAGGGATATCCGGCGGATTTGTCAATCCTTTTTTCGGTTTTTTCGCAAAAAATCGCTGTCCGCCGTCGATGCAGACGGCGCAGAAGGCTCCGTCGGCGGCGCAGAGGGCTCCATCGACACTGTCCCCGTCGCGGACGGCGTGCCGGACGCGGTGGGGCCGGGCGGTGCGGACGGCTGAGTGGGCGGGACGGGCGGCTCCGTTTTGCGCAAGAAACGCAGACCGCTCGTTTGCGCGTACAGCGTCAGTCCGCCGACCGAAAGGCGCGACCAGCCGTGTTCCTCGTCGATCCCGGTGCGCAGCAGGGTCTGGCCGATCTTTCCGGTGGCATAGCGGTTCGGCAGCGTCGTCACGGGAGAGGTGCGCAGCCCCAGCCCGTTCGCGGTCACCTCGACCTGCTCACATACCTCGGTGAACGTATAGTCCGCCGGCGGGGACGGCCAGCGCTCCGGCGTCACCTCCGGCAGCAGCGGCGCGTGCGGGCGCGACAGATCCTCGTAGGCGATGTTCAGATCCACGCGCGGGCTTTCCACGCCGTCGACGTGGCCGTCGCTGGCGCACTGCCAGATCGCATGGGCGCCGCCGTAGCGTTTTTGGTCGAGCGTGTTGACGTACTGGGCGAGCCAGACGCGGTAGCGCGACAGGCGCGCCGTTTCGAACCCGTCCCAGAGGGCGTTGCGGTAGCTGTAGAGCATCGGGGTGTAGCCCGCGTCCGCGATGTCATCCAAAAAGGCGATGGTCAGGTCGGTGATCGTGGTGCAGTCCACGCCTTTTAGCCGGTCTTGGCCGAAGGCCTCGAAATCGAACACGACGGGCCACGTGACTTTTTCCTTATATCCCTTTAATACCTCGATGACGAAGGCGGCCTCCACCCGTGCCTCGGTCACGGTTTTGGCCGTGGAATAAAAATACACGCCGAAGGGCATCCCGGCCGCGATCGCGCCCTCGATATTGCGGCGGAAATTCGCGTCCTCGAAGATCTCGCCGCTGACGGACGTGCGGTAGCCGCAGCGGATCAGCGCGAAATCGATGCCCGCCGACCGCAGCTTTTTCCAGTCGACACCGAGGTTGTGGCGGGAG
>JAJXDX010000059.1 GCA_021640185.1 Oscillospiraceae bacterium
CTTCTGCCGGATCTCGTCGGCGCGCGTGATCAGGTCGTCCGGGCCGAACTGCCGCAGCTCCTGCCGCAGGGCATCCATGCGCGCTTGGCGCTGCGCCTTGATCTCGGTCAGCGGGTCGCTGCGGCGAAGGGCGGACGCGTCGTCAAGGGTGCCGAGCAGTATTTTGTTCTTCCATTCCTTCGACAGGCTTTGCCCCAGCTGCTCCAGCTGACGCTCAGGGGACAGCTCCACGCCCGCCACGGTCGAATTCTTCGGCGGCGCGGTGAAGCCGGTCGTGCCGCCGGTGCTGCTCTTGGTCGTGCTCCCGGCGGGCACCGCGTAGCGGCTGCCGTCCGTTTCCGTGCTGACACCGACGAACGGGCGCGGGTCGACGAAGCCGCTGTCGGTCACGGTGCCGGCGGCCTTCTGCGCCCGCTCCCGCACCGCGTCGATCACCTGCTGCGACGCGCCCTTCCTGCTGCCGGATGCGGCGCTCTGCCTTGCCCGCAGAGCCACCTGCTCGATCACATCCTTGCTTGCCATCCTGTTCCCTCCTGTGCCGTGTTACAGCCCTGCCGCCTCAGCCATCGCCAGATACTCGTCGTCGGTGAATTTGTCGGCAAGGCTGCGCATGAGCTTTTCCCGCTGCGCGATGTCCTTATAGTTCTCGCGAACGGTGTTTCCCAGTGCGACTGCCGTGATATACCGTTTTTCGGCGCTGGATGCCGAGGCATAGTCCTCATTCTTTGACAGCGCTGCTGTCACTCTGTTGTAGATGGTCTGTGGGCGGTTCGACGAATAATCGTTGATGATCCGTTCGAAAAAATTCTCGTTGTAAAGACTGTTCGTCCCGACGATCTCCTTCGCCTTCATCTTCGCCAGCGTCGCGGTGGGGTCGGTACCGTTCACGGCGGCCTCGGCGATCGCCTCGGCCTGCTGCTCCGAATACCCGTCGTTCATCGCGTTGTTGTAGGCCGTATAATAGGTGTTCGTCTTTTCGTCCCCGGTGGGATAGCGGGCATAGGCGGCCGCCCACGCGTTTTTCTCGCTGTAGCCGCCCTTGCTGGTGCTCATCAGCGCCTGCGCGTATTTGCTGCGCGCCTCGCTGTTGTCGCTCTGCTTCGTCGCGACCTCCATCGCTGCCTTGTACCGGGCCGTTTCCTCGGCCAGCTTTGCCTTGGCGATGTCGGCCGCTGCCTGCTGCTCGGCATGATAGTCCTGCGATGCGGCGCTGCGTGCGCTGCCGGCCAGACTGTCCAGCGCGTTTTGATACCACGTGTCCGTCGTGCTGCGGGCGTTTGCCTCCTGCTGTGCCTTCTGCTGTGCTGCGTCGGCCAAGATCTGGTCGATGGCGTTCTGCGCGGCGCGCACATGCTCCTCGCTGCTGCGGCGGCTGGCCGCATCGGCGTTGCCCCGCTGCAGCGACAGCGCGGTCTGCTGCGTGCGATTGAGGCCGCTGTCGGTCAGTCCGGCGTTGGCCATGCTCTCCGCCAGCTGGCGGCGCTGCACACGCTCGTCAAGGTCATTGAGGTCGAGCTGCTCGCGCAGCTGCGTCGGCGCATCGTCGATCCGCTGCCGGTATTGCTCCCCGGCGGTCTGCGCGCCGCGGTCGATCGCATCGCCGAGGGCGGCCAGCGTCTGATCGTCCTGCTGCCGCCTGCGGCTGTACTGTTCGTCGAGCTGTGCCTTCCCCTTGTCGTAGTAGCTTTGGAACAGCTCGTCCGTCCGGTTGGCCATCAGCGCATCACTCCCTGCATTTGATAGTACAGCACCAGCCGGTCGATCGCCATCGTGCCGGTGCTGGAAAAGCGCAGCCCGAACACGGCCGCGCGGTTGATGTTCGGCGTCAGCCGCCGTAGCGTCATGCCGTCCGTGCCGCCGTCGCCGGTGTTCTCCGCCCGCCAAATGTCCTCACACACGCCGTTTTCGGTCACGTAGTCCACCCGGACGTTCGTGCCCGCCTCGTCGGACAGGCCGAAATACAGCTGCTTGACGGCCTTCCTCCGGTCCGGCCGGCCGAAGTCGAACCGTTTCGTGGCAAAGCTGCTCTCGATCCGGTCGCCGTCGTCCGTCGTGCCGGACAGGTCGAACAGTATCCATGTCCCGTCGGCCGCGTTTTGGCACAGCAGGCGCACCGTTTCGCCGTCGGATACCGCACCGACCCACGCCGCGTCCTCGCGCGTCAGTGTCCAGAGGTACCACGGCAGCAGGCGGGTCGCCTTTTTCTCGCTGCTGTAGTAGGCATAGCTTTGGAACGCACTGTTGCCCGCATCGAGCAGATAGAGCGTGTCCCCGGCCAGCAGCGTGTAATACCCGCTGTATTCCCCGGCGATGGCCCCCGTCAGCTCGGCGCGGCTGTGCCGCTCCAAGCGCGGACGGATGCGCGCCGTGATGTCGCGCACGTTGCGCTCGCTCCACTGGTTGACCGTCGGCATCATGTAGATATGCGCGTCGCTGCTTGCCCACACCAAGCGGTTGTTGACCAGCCGGATGCTGTCCGGGCAGTCGCAGCCGATCGATGGGTGCAGCGGCGTGATCGGGAAGGTCGCCCCGGCGGCCGCCACGTCGACCACCCGCCCGGCCGCGACGTCGTCGGAGCTGTAGCCGGAACCGGCCACGTACTGCGCCGAATAGATCTCGTGCGGCTTGAAGATCACGAGCAGGTCGGCCTGCTTGCCGAAGCTGGTGACCGGCTGGTCGGCATCGCCGATGTAGGCATAGTTGTTCTCCGGGAAATACAGCGGCCGATCGACGTCGCTCCAGCAGACGAGGTTCGGCTTCTGCGGGTCGCCGCACACGAACAGGCGCGTGCCGCCGCCGATGCCGCTGCGGTCGCCGCCGAACCACGTGCAGCGCGTCATGCGGCAGATCGTTTCCAGCTGGCCGTCCGTGGTCTTGCTGGCCGTCACGGTGAGGTTGTTGCTGCGCACGAAGGGGAGATGGACGGTCATCGCCGGGTCGGACCCGGTCGTTTTTCCGGCCAGCGCCTTGACGCTGACGATGCCCTTGATGCTGTCGAGCATGATCGTGATCGAGCAGTTGTTGTAGCTGCTGTCCACGCCCAGCTGATCGGCCGTCACCGCCGTGTATCCGCTGATCTTGTCGTCCATGATCCGGGTCAGGTCCTTCGTCACGGTCGTGCCGTCCGCCATCAGGATCTCGACCGTGGCCGCCCACGCGTGCGGTTTCGTGTCCAGTTGCTGTGCGGGCAGCCAGAACTCGTCGTTCTCGCCGTCGGTGGTGAAGGAACACTTGAACTTGGGCGTCAGCATATTGTAGCCCTCGAACAGCACGCCGCTGACCCGTGTGCCGCGCTCGCTCTCGCTCATGGCGGATGCCGGCTTGCCATTGACCATCACGGTCGGGATATACGGCTCGGCATCCTCCAGCGCGCCCGTCGCGCTCTGCTGCAGGATGCGGCCGCCGTCGAGGAAGAAATAATATTTGCTGCCCGCCGTGCTGCTCGCCTTCACGCCCATGCAGCTGGGCAGTTCGCCGTCGATCTTCTGCAGGTCGTGGATCTGCCCGAGGGCGGTCAGCCCGCCGTCGATGCTCAGGCTGTAGCCGTAAAACGACACGGCGCCGCCGCTCTCGCGCATCTGGCCGAGCAGCTGCTCCCGTTCGCCGATCGCGTTGTGGCTGACGAACACGGCGTGGCCGCCGGTCGCCCCGGCGGGCAGTGCGCCGGTGTCCAGCTTATGCAGCCCCGGCCGGGTGCGCAGCGCGCCGCGCTCCCACCAAACGTTCTCCGCCTCGGTCAGCTGGTCGTCCTCCACCCGCTCCGGCGGGTCGATCAGGTTCACGCCGCCGGAGAGCTGCGGCACCTCCACGCGGTATTTCTCGTTTTTGTTCATTGCCGGATAGCGCATCGCCGTCGTCCTCCTTTATCCAAGCTGTGATAGCACCTGTGCCTGCTGCTCCGGGGTCATGGCCGCGTAGGCTTGCCGGTATTCCTCCGGCAGCGCAGCCAGCACCTCGTCCTGCGTCGGCTGTGCCGTCTGCTGCTCCGGTTGCATGGCTGTCTGTGCGGCCGCTCGTTCCTGCGCCTCTCGGTATTCCCGCACAAGGCCGGACTGGTCGGGGATGATACCGCGCGGCAGACGCTCGAGGTATTGCAGCGGATCGATGATCTTCGCGCCGAGCAGGTTGTCCAGCGTCGCGATCGTCTGGCTCTCGCTCCAGATGCCCGCTGCGCCGACGTCCACGCGCGTGGAGATCAGCAGATCGTGATACTGTGCGCCGTCGAACGGCAGATACCAGTCGCCGCGCCGGTCGCTGATCCGGATCTGCCGCTTGCCGTACATCGTCACCCAGACCTCCGCCCAGATCCGCGCCACGTCCTCGACGAAGCTGTAAAACCGGTTCTGCAGCAGCTGCATCGGCATCGTCGCCGCGTCGCGCACGGCGATGATGGCGGACATATTGTCCGGCCGCATATTGCCCAGTGCGGCGTCGTTCGCGCCGCTTTGGCTGAGGGTATTCGCGATCAGGCTGGAGATCAGCTGCTCGAACTGCGGCGAGAAGTTCGGCGGCGTGACATAGCTGATCGCCTGCGAGGGGCTGCCGCCCGATCCGTATACGCTGATGATCTCGCCGGGGTCGTTCGTCACCTCGTTCGTCACGAGGTCTTTGTCCACGATCATTTTCGGCATACCGAGGCTCATCACCGCCCATGCGGCGGCGGTGTTCGCCCGGTTGATCGCGATCTGGTTCGGGACGAGGTTCGTGATCTCGCTGTCGCCGTAGGCGCAGCTCTGCCGTTCCTCCCAGCGCATGACGGCCAGCGGGTACAGCCGCAGGCGGGTGTCCCACGCCTTGCGTACCGTCGCCTTGCCGCAGGTCACGACCGCAAGGATGCGGTAGCTCGTGCCGTCGTCGTTCCATTCGCGGTACAGTTTCGTCAGGCAGACGGCCTTTTTCTCCTCGCCCGGCTCATTGTCCGCTCGGTCGCCGGCCTCGTATTCCTTGTCTGCGTCGGCCGCGATGCTCTCGATCTCCGCCGCCGGACGGTGGGCACGCCGCATCTCGCGGCGGATGTCCTCCACGCTGCGGCGCTGCGCGATCAGGATGTACGGCTGCTCCTGCACGTCCCGGCCGGCCGTGTCGCCGAAATAGACGTTCTCGATCGGCAGCACCTCGCACCGGATGTCGCCGGTGATCGGCGCCGTGCGCCCTTCGTCGGCATACAGGCCGGTGCGCACGCGCTCGTCCCAGTACGTATAAAGCACGCCCGTGCCGCCGATGTAGGCGTTGCGCAGCACGGTGCTTTTTTTGTCGTCGAATTTCAGGCGTTCGGCCGTCACGCGGAAATAGTCGCTCATCGCGCCCATGATCAGGTTGATGCGGTCGCCCTCGGTCAGTGCGGCCAGCTCCTCATCTTCTCCCGCGGCCAGCCGGTCGCGCTCATCGGCGATGCTCTGTCGGCTCGCCTCCGTGTACGGCACGCCGTCGGCCGAATAGCTGACCGAAACGTCCGCCCCGGCCACCATCGCCATTTTATAGTCACCGATCCGGCGGATGACGTTGTGCTGCAGCAGCGGCCGGTCGCTGCCGGTCTGCGCGCCTGCCCACTGGTCGCCCGCCCAGAACCGCTCGTTTTTCTTGTTCTGCTTATACAGTCCATCCCGGCCAAGGGAGGTTTTATATTCGATCCCCTGCCGGTATTCCCGCTCCACGCGGACGGGGTCGTCCCATCGCTCGTCTGCCACGGTATCTCCCTCCCTCAATCCGTCGGCACCGGCAGGACATCCGACACCCGTTCGGCCGGGTGCCGGATGCTGCCGCGCTTTTGGTTGTACATCGCTGCCATGAGCTGCTGGTTATCGCCGTCGCCCTCGCTTTGCGCAAGCAGCATGGCCAGCCCGTACGGCAGCACGGCTGCGGCGGTGTGACCGCTGACCGGCAGCTCGTCGGTGAGGGCATCGAGCGTTTGGATCTCTTTGCCCTCGATCGGCAGCACGTCGGACAGCAGCAGGTCGATCAGCGTCAGACCGCGCCTCCACAGCTCGGCCGTCTGTGTACGGTCAATCTCGCCGCGCGGATCGGTATAACTCAGCAGACGCAGCGCCCGCTGCATCAGCGCATCTCCGGTCATGCGGTCACACCTCCTTTCGTCACGCCTCGATGTAGGCGTACACCGCGCCCTCGCGCTTCTTCGGCACGAGCATATCGAAATAGATCCGGTAGTCGATCTTGTACGCGTCGGCGGTAAGGTTCTCGCCCGGCGAGAAGATGCGCACCTTCTCGGTCTTTTTCACCAGCCCGCCGATGTTCTTCGGCACGATGATCAGGCCGACGCCCTTGGCGCCGGAGGCCGGGACGAAACCGCCCGGCTTCTGGTTCGTGCCGGAGCTTCCGGACGTGTCGGTCTTGCCGTCATAGAAGGTGAACGAGTTCTTCATGCGGTCGGACGCGACCGGCAGCAGGGCGCAGCCGTTGATGGACTTGACCTGCGTGGTCAGCTCGCCGCGCTTGAAGTCGCTCGTCAGGATCTGCCGCGTGAAGGCGGTGGAGTTGTTCAGCGCCGCCCAGAACGTCGGGCTGACGAACGCGACCAGCTCGGTGCCGTCGAAACCGCACGCCTCCTGCACGCCCATCAGCGCTTTGTTGAACATCTTGTAGCAGTCCGCCTCCAGCGTGCTGCCCGAACCGATGCTCACGGTGTGGCTCTTGGTGCTCGCGAGGGCAGCGAGCTTCGAGAGGACGTAGGCGTCCACCTCCGGTACGACCTTCGTGCGCACGAACTCGCCGGCCACCTGACCGGCAAGGTTCGCCACGCCCACCTCGTCGTTGTCCTGCGCGTCGATCTGGAAGGTGCGGCCGCGGTCCATGGTCAGGGTGTAGGTCTTTCTGGCGACCGTCACGCCGCCCTGCGGGAACCCGCCGTCGCGGTCATAGTCGCCAAGGCCGTCCATCACGACGTCCGGGATGCTCACGGTCTTTGCGCCGACGAATTTCGCGCCCAGCGCGTTGTCGGCAAGGAAGCCGGTCACGGCCTTCTGTACGATGGCCTTGTCCAGTTCCTCGGTCATTTTCGTTGCCATGGCAAGGGTGTTGATGCTCATGCTTTATCGCTCCTTTTCTCGTCTTTCATCGGTTTTTGTTTCGGCTGTTTCGGTCGGTCGGTCCGCTCGGTATAGCCCAGCTCCAGCAGTTCGCTGCGCTTGTGCTCGCTCGCCGTCTGGCGGTGGGCGTTGCCGGTCGGTGACCACAGGTCATAGACGGCCATGTCATGCTCCTTTCATCGGCCGATCGCACTGCGCAGTCCGCCGGTCAGCGCGGCCAAGATCGGGTCGGGGTCGTTCGCCGGGGCGCTGTCCTGCCTGCTGCCGACCGATGCGGCCGCGGCGCTCTGCTGCGCCTTCTTCGCTGCCTCTACCCGTTTTTGCTCGCTGTGCCGATAGCGCAGATACGCATCCGTCAGGCTGCGTCCGCTCTTTGCCGCATCCGTGAACACGGTTTTCGGCACGTCCTTCGCGCCCGTGATCTCCGGGCATTCCTCCATCAGCTCACGCAGTTCGCCCGCCAGCCGTTCCCGGCTTTGCTCTTTCTCGTCCGCGGCGGCCTTCTCCTCGGCCTGCATGGCGGAGGCGAAGGCGGCATCCCGCTCCTTCGTTTCCACCTCCAGCAGGCGTTTGGCGATCTCCTCGTTGCCGCCGGCCTGCTCCAGCAGCGTGCCGTACAGGTTATCCCTCAGCGACTTCTCCATGTCGGCGATCATGTCCGGCAGGGTCTTGCCGCAGTCGGTGGCGATCCGCTTCATGCGCGCGATCACCGGCTCCTGCGCGATACCGAGCTGGGCGTATCTCGTGGCCTCCTCCAGCGTCAGTTCCCGCTCCTCGTGGTTGACCTTCACGGGCAGCACGAAGGCCGGGGCTTCCGCTTCCTGCGTTTCGGCGGGCGCATCCTCTGCCGGAGATGTGGTGCTCTCGTCGGCCGGTGCTGCGTCCTCCGTCACTGTTTCCTCTGCCGGGGCAGCGGTCGTTTCCTCCGCGGCGGCAGCACTCTCCGTTTCCGGCGCAGATGTGGTGCTCTGCTCCGTCACGATCGCGTTTTCTTCCATGGTGTTCCTCCTTTATCGCCCCGAATGGTGATCGGGGATCAACAGGCTCTCGTCGATCTTCGGCTGCGGGTCGCCGGTATAGTTCCAGAAATTCGCGTTCTCCTGCGCTCTGCGCAGCGCCGCCCGCCGGTCTGCGTCATCCGCTCCCGTCGGCGCTGCCGGGCGTTTGGGCTGCTCCCGCGCCCGTCCGGCACGGTGCAGCAGCTTCTGCCACAGGCTCATGCTCGTTCCTCCTTCGTCCGTTTTCGGTATTCGTACAGCGTGCGCAGGGTGTGCTCCACCTCGTGCAGCTCCTCGATCAGTGTGCCGATCTGCCTTTGCCACCGCGTCCGCTCCTGTCGTTTTTCCTCCAGCAGCCGTTCCAGCGCCGCCCTCGTTTCCTCGTAGGTGCGGATCGTGTCCTCGATGTCCATCGTTTACCTCCAGTTGCCGGAGAAATCGCTTTGATCCAGCCCGGTGCGGCTCTTTCTCGGTGCTTTCGGTTCGTCGTCGCTCGGCCGGAAATTCTTGATGTCCGCCATGGCGTACCGCAGCGCGTCCATCAGGTGGTTGTCGCTGTCCACCGGCCTTGGCAGAAGATGTCCGCTTTTGTCCTCTTCCCAGCGGTACGTCGCGATCTCCGTCGCCGTGTGGCGGCACAGCGGATGGATCACGATCCGGTATTCCTGCAGCCGCGCGATCCCGTACC
>JAJXDX010000060.1:0-289 GCA_021640185.1 Oscillospiraceae bacterium
CCTGCCCCTTGGCCGTTTCGTCTTTTTCGGTCAGGATCAGCTTGCCGTTCTCGATAGCCAGATACAGCCCGCTGTCGGCGTTTTTCAGCCGCCAGTCGCTGTTCGCCGGGTCGACGCTCTCGGCGATCCACTTTTCCCAAGCCTCGCCCGTGCTTTCCGCCTTCGTCAGCAAAAACGCCTCGTTGACCGGCTCGTCCGGCTCATCCGGGCCGACCGGGTCGACTTCGCCCGCCACGCCCGACAGGATGCAGGGCGTCGTCGCCGGGTCGCTGCCCATCAGGTTCATGCA